>CAZPEJ010000726.1:0-2857 GCA_964585465.1 uncultured Ardenticatenaceae bacterium | reverse complement strand
TAGATATTGTGGATATTGTCTCCCAATACCTCCCTTTGCGGAAATCGGGACGCTCTTTGGCTGGTTTTTGCCCCTTCCACGCCAACACCCGCACCCCTTCCTTTTATGTATTCCCCGAATCACAAACCTGGCACTGTTTTGGTGCCTGTGCCGAGGGGGGCGATCTTTTTTCTTTTGTGATGAAAAAAGAGGGATTGGATTTTAAGGAAGCCCTGAAAAAGCTGGCAGCCCAGGCAGGGGTGGAACTGGAAGAACGCCACCCCGAAGAGCAGGTGGTAGAAGACAAACTGACTGACTTGTTAACGGCGGCTGCGGACTATTTTTATCAGCTTTTCCAACACGCGCCCCAGGCACAACTGGCGCGCCATTATGTGGCAGAACGAGGATTAACGGCCGAAACTATTACCACCTTTCAAATTGGTTTTGCCTTAGATGCCTGGGATGCTTGCCGCACGCACTTCAACAGCCAGGGGTATGACGACCAGGATTTGTTAGATGTGGGGTTATTAACCGAAAACCCCGATACCCACCGCCGTTATGACCGTTTCCGCAACCGCCTCATGATACCCATTCGAGATGGAAACGGCCGGGTGGTTGGGTTTGGGGCGCGCACACTGGACAAAGATGGCCTGCCCAAATACCTCAACTCCCCCCAAACCACCCTGTTTGACAAAAGCCAACTGCTGTTTGGCCTCGACTTAGCCAAACGCCACATCCGCGAAGCCCGCCAGGCGGTGATTGTAGAAGGGTACATGGACATGATTCAGGCCTACCAGAACGGTTTTGCCAATGTGGTGGCGCAAATGGGTACCGCGTTAACAGAAGCCCAACTGGGACTGCTCAAACGGTACACCAAACAGTTTGTGATTGCTCTGGACGCAGACGCGGCCGGGGCAAAGGCCACCTTACGAAGTTTGCAGGTGGCGCGGGAAACGTTGGATCGGGAAGTGGAAGTGGCCTCGTTTAATGTGCGTGGGCTGGTGCAACAGGAGTCCCGTTTGCAAGCGGATATTCGGGTGATGACCCTGCCGGAGGGGTTTGACCCCGACAAACTCATCCGCACCGATCCCAGCCGATGGCCGAGGTTAATTACCCAGGCCAAGCCGTTGGTGAGTTATGTGATTGAGGCAGTGACCCATGATTTGGATTTGGAGGATGCAAAAGGAAAAACGGCCGTTGCCCAACAAATCATCCCCCTCATTCAGGACATTGCCGAACCCGTCGAGCGCGACCATTACTGGCAACAACTGGCCCGCGCCCTGCGAGTAGACGAACGTGCCCTGCGGCAAATGCGCCTGCCGGAACGCCCCCCCACCCCCGCCACCAAAAAACCACCCCCGGTCAAACCTGCGGAGGGAAACGGGGTAAGCCTAAAACCTGCCAATCCGGTGCAACTGCGCGAAACATTTTACCTTCAGATAGGGCTTCGCCACCTGCCAATGATTGGACAAGTGAACCAAAAACTGCTGTTGAACAAACAACCTGCAGTCAACGACAATGATTTTACTGCCGCCGAAGACCGTGAACTGTTTCGCTACTTAAAGCAGTGGAGCTATGAACGGCGTGTTGCCTCAATTGAGGAATTGTGCGATAGTTTAGATTCATCACTCCAAAAACGAGCAAAGGCCCTGTTGGAAAAGCCTGTCATGCCCCAAACTGAATTAGAGCGACTCGCCGACAAACTGGCATTGTCTGTTTTGCAGTGGCGCGAAAGAAAGGTAGAAAAGTTGATCAGTGCAATGCAACAGTTAACGATTGAAAGCCAACAGCAGCCTGATAACGAATCGTTGGAAATCAAACAGCAGGTAAACCAACTCAAAACAGAGAAATTAAATATCCATCGGGCGATTAGTGCGATGTCGGCCATGAGCCAACGTCGTACAGAAGAGTTAAAAACAGGTCATTAAATCTTATGGACATTGAGTTTGACCCAGATTTTGAAGAAAACGAAGAACAGCCGGAAGAAGATCTGGAAGAAGAAAAAAGTAGCCTGGATGTAGACGCACTACTGAAAAAAGCGCGTCGTTCACGTTCTCTGGATGAATCTGATGTGCAGGCCATTTTGGCATCGGCTGATGAAGATCAGACGGAAATGCTTTATGAAAAGCTGCATAAAATGGATGTACGGATTGCGCCGGTGGATGTGGAGGATGTTGAGGAACTTGAGGATGCGGTCAGTTTGCTCACACCGTTTAGTGATGAGTTTGGGGAAGCAGAGGATTATGCTGGGGATGTAGAAGATGACCCGGTTCACACCTATTTGAAGGAAATTGGGCAGGTGCCTCTGTTGCAGGCGGAGCAGGAAATCTGGCTCTCCACCCAGCTGGCAGCGGAAACATTACTGGGGCGGTTGAACAAAACGGCCGAATCTAACCCCAACGGCGACAAAGAAAGTCAACCTTTTCGCGCCATGATGGCGAACTTCGATTCACTCCTGACTAGCTGGCAACAAGTGAGCCGGGCCAGTTTACAAATGAGAGTTGCCCTGCCAGACGTGGCACGGTTGGTAGACGAAGCCCAACATTTACGCCTCAGTTGGCAAGATCGCTCTGAATCTTACCTGCGTCACTACCTGAACGAAGGCAATTGGGGACAGGATGATGTGTGGATGGATCTGGCAGAAAGTATCTTTCTCATTTTCTCCTCCCTCTACGTCATACCCCCAACCACCGCCAAACAGATGGAGAAGTATTGCGCGGAAAACGGCCGTTTACCAGACACCCCCACCTACCACAAATGGCTCACTGCCGAACTCCCCTCCGCCCTGCGCCAAAACGAAGCAACCATCCACCGCCTCGCCGAAGATGCCAAAACCAGCCTCACTCGCGCCAACTTGCGCCTCGTCGTCAGCGTCGCC
>CAZPEJ010000725.1:0-2863 GCA_964585465.1 uncultured Ardenticatenaceae bacterium | reverse complement strand
TAGAGCCGGAGGAGTTCAAGGCAATGGTAACGGCCGTTCGCACCGCCGAAAAAGCGTTAGGGCAAATTTCCTATGCCATTACTCCCCGCGAACAAAGCAGCCAGGTTTTTCGTCGTTCCCTGTTTGTTGTGCAAGATATGAAAGCGGGTGAACCATTTACGGCCGAAAATGTGCGCTCCATCCGGCCGGGGTATGGACTACATACGCGCTACGTGGGGCAAATAATCGGCCGTTTTGCCACTCAAGACATCCCACGCGGCACACCGCTGACCTGGGAGTTGGTGGGGGGAAGCAGTTAGCTGTCAGCTATCAATCAGCGAAAAGTGAAAGATGAAATTGACTTCGTTAGATCAGCAATTTATCAATTGGATGGTACCAGCCGACAGACATCGGCAAATTACCCAGAACAAGCTGGAATACGAAACAGATGTGGTTTTGCAATCTCCGGGGCATTGGTTGGTCATTTACGGCCGTAATTGGGGTATGTACCTTTATTTCCTGGTCGAACTCCTCCTGGCACTCTTCAAACCCGCCTTACCGAAAACTCCAGAACTGGTGGCTTTTGACACCAATTACCAAAATACGGCCGACCGCCTGGATTATTTTCGTTATAACTTGCCAGATCAACCCATCAAACTGATAAACTTTTATTCGCGGTTGCCTGCCATAGCTGAAAAAAGAGAGGCCATCACAAAAACTCTACACCTGGGGCTGTTTTTATTGCGCGCTCTTTTCCAGCCTTCCGAGTTAAGCCGCGAATATGTGCGGACGGTGCGCGCCTGCCTGTTGGTGTATGGATATGTGTATGCCAGTCAGGAAACGGCCGTTTACCTCTTTCACCTCCACCGCCACGAAAGCCCATTTATTGCTGCCTACTTACAACAACGAAACATTCATGTCAATCTGGTGGCCTGGGATCCTCCATTAGCTGCCCATAACAAGTACTTGATAGGTGATACGCTTAAATTGTGCAATCCTTACCAGTTGGACGAGGTTCTGGTGTTTAAGGAAGTTAGTAATTACCGTCAGACGGATTTATGGCCTCTGGAAAAAATCCACCGCTTGATGGCCTTTTACAAGGAGCAACCCATCCCCCATTACACCAACCGACTGGGGCTATATACGCAAGGGTTCTGGTTGAGAACAAAGATTGGTAAGGCGGGGCAAGAAAGCGGCCGTTTATGGCAAGAACAAGAACAACAACTGATAGATGTAATTGTGCGATACCTGAAAACACACCCAGAACTCCATTTAACTATTTTCCCTCACCCATTAGAACGAAAGAGGTTTCAGGAAAAAAGGGATAACGCTTTTTTATTTCTGCAAAACCACCCACAAATCACCATAGACTTTTCGGGCACAAATTCCATGTACCAGTTCCATCAGATAGGGGTGGGCATTTCACTGATGTCCTCCTCCGGGTTTGAACGGCTTTACCTGGGATTCCGTTCCCTTTTTTACGTGCCTGCTATTTCCTTTATTGATCCCCAGGTAAAATCAGCATACGATCCGCTATTTGTGCGAACAGAATCAGACTTGGTAGAAAAACTGGACAAAATAAGATTTATGACACACGCCACTTTTATGCAACATTATTTTGGTGGCCCCTTTCTCCATTGGCGCAACGAGGCATTTTAAGATGACAAACTCTATACGGTATACCATTCACCGTTTCATAGATCGCCTGTCCCATTGGCGCAGGTGGGATATTTGCAAAAAGATAAGGGGCTGGCATTACACTGTTTTGTTAAACCAGGCAGGTACAAATCTGCGATTGGGGGAAAACGTTAAACTGGCTAACCCTCGCAACATCTCTGTAGGAAACAACTGTTATCTGGGAGACGAAGTACAGCTCTATGCCTGGAAATCCCCCATCACCATTGGAGACCAGGTATTGGTCGCTGCGGGAGTACGCATGATAACCCGCAAACATGGTTTTGCAGATATTGAGTTGCCGATGGCGGAACAAGGGTATACTCATGCCCCCATTGTCATAGCGGATAATGTTTGGATTGGGTTTGGGGCTATCATTTTGCCAGGTGTGACCATTGGGCAGGGAAGTATTGTGGGGGCCGGGGCGGTTGTGACCAAAAGTGTAGAGCCTTTTAGTGTGGTGGGTGGTGTGCCAGCACGGCTAATTCGCTACAGACAAAACCTGATACACGAGTCACGGAATGAATAAAGTTGTACTTGGCACCGTCCAGTTTGGTCTAACATATGGCATCAGCAACGTTACCGGGCAAGTTGCCCCAGAAACGGTGGCTGAAATTTTGCGGTGTGCCTGGGAGTTTGGGGTAGATACGCTAGATACGGCCGTTTCCTATGGCAATAGTGAAGCTGTTTTAGGGGCTATCTTGCAAAAAGAGTCCCTCCCATTTCACATCGTCTCTAAATACCCCCTTCACACAACTGCCAGCCAATTGGCTACAACCCTACAAGGCTCTTTAGAACGGCTACACCAACCCCGCCTCAAAGCCTACCTGGCGCATGACTTCAAATCCTTCCAAGACAAAGCCTTACGAGCCGCCGTGATGGAGGCCAAAAACCAGGGGTTGATAGCTCAGGTAGGGGTTTCGGTTTACTTTCCCCAAGATATTGAGTGGTTGTTGGAAAACGATATTGTTTTTGATATGGTGCAGTTACCCTTTAATGTATTGGACAGGCGGTTTGACTATTTGTTTCCAACATTAAAAAGCAGAGGGGTAGAAATAAACGGCCGTTCTGTCTTCCTGCAAGGTTTGTTGTTGATACCACCCAAACAAATACGGCCGTATTTTACCCCCATCCAACCTATCTTGGCCCATCTGCACACCTTGAGTCACCAACATCACATCCCTCTCCACGCCCTGCTGCTCAACCATGC
>CAZPEJ010000724.1:0-2863 GCA_964585465.1 uncultured Ardenticatenaceae bacterium | reverse complement strand
TCAACCAGGAACTTTTTTCCAGGCTATTTCGTCTTCTAGTTACGATACTGTAACGGAGGACGCAGCCATGAAACGAGTTTTACTATTTACCCTTTGGTTGGTTTGTTTATTTGTCACCTGGGATGGAAACGCCCTGGCCCAGGTTGAACCCCCTATTATTTTACCCCCCACCTGGAATTTTGAAGGATTAAAAATTGCCTACCAGCGTGTGGATGTGACCATTACCGGGCAGGTGGCAACGACACACATTGACCAGTTGTTTGTGAATGAAAATGACTGGATGTTAGAAGGGACTTACCTGTTTCCTTTGCCAGAGGGAGCGGCCGTTTCCCAATTGACCATGTGGGTGGATGGGGTTGCTATTGAGGCCAAAATCCTGGAAAAAGAGGAAGCACGGCAAATTTATGATGAAATTGTGCGCCAGTTGCGTGACCCTGCCTTGTTGGAGTATGTGGGCAGCAGTGCCATACAGGCCAATGTTTTCCCCATTCCGCCCCACGCCGAGCGACGTATCGAGTTGGAATATAGCTATGTGTTGCCAGCCGAAAACGGCTTGATTCATTACACCTATCCCCAATCTACCAACCTTTACACCAATACCCCACTGGACAGCCAGAGCATTCGGGTGGAAGTGAGTTCTAATGAAGCGATTCGAGCCATTTACTCCCCCAGTCATTCAGTGGCTGTGAACCGTGAGGATGAATTTCACGCGGTGGTGGGGTATGAGGCGCAAAACGTAACGGCCGATTTAGACTACGAACTGTATTACACCGTTTCCCCCGAAGAGATTGGCTTGAATTTACTCAGCTACCGTGAACCGGGGGAGGATGGGTTTTTCCTTCTGTTAGCGGCTCCCAGTGTTGCCGTCAACGAGGTAGCTGCCAAAGATGTGATTTTGGTAATGGATACGTCTGGCAGCATGGAAGGGGAAAAAATGGCCCAGGCTCAAGAAGCTGCTTTGTATGTGGTGGAGCATTTGAATCCGGCCGACCGTTTCAACATTGTTACGTTTAGTACTGGAGTGCGAAACTATATGCCCGCGCTGGTATCGGCCGAATCACCAGGTGACTATGCCACATTTATCAACAGCCTGGAGGCGTTGGGAGGCACCAACATCAGCCAGGCTTTGTTGGAGGCTGCGGCTCAGGCAGATACCGAACGGCCGACTACCATTTTGTTTCTCACCGATGGGTTAGCCACTGAAGGAGTTATCAACACCCCGCTGCTGTTGGACAGTGTGAAACAATCTACCCCGGACAACGTGCGAATTTTTGCTTTTGGGGTAGGGGATGACGTAGACACCAACTTGTTAGATAACCTGGCGCAAAACCATCGCGGCACGACCACCTATGTTCGGCCGTTTCAAAGTATCCAGGAAGAGGTGGGTAACTTCTATAACAAAATCAGTGCCCCGGTATTGACGGACATTAGCCTCGACTTTGGTGGTGTGGTGGTCGAGCAGCTTTACCCCAATGTGTTACCTGACCTGTTTATTGGCTCACAGTTGGTTTTGGTCGGCCGTTATCGGGACGGGGGAGCGGCAGAGATCACCTTGAGTGGCAAGGTCAACAGCCAGGAGCAGGTGTTCTCTTACCCCGACCAATTTTTCCGCACCAGCAGCGGCGATGAGTTTATCCCGCGCCTGTGGGCTACCCGTGCCATCGGCCATTTGTTAACTGAGATTCGTTTGCATGGGGAAAACCCGGAATTGGTGCAAAGTGTGGTAAATCTGAGTGTCCGTTATGGCATCATTACCCCCTACACCAGCTACTTAATTGAAGAGGATGATATTTTTAGCCAGACGGGGCTACAAACGATTGTCGAACAGGAGATTGTTGCCGCCGAACCGTCAGCAGATGTGAGTGGTGCAGATGCAGTGGAGGAAGCAGCTGCTGCCGGGGCACTATCCCAGGCGGAAGCCCCGCTGGCGATGCCAACGATGGTGGTTTCTGAGGGGTTTGCCGGGGATGGGACGGAGACGGTGAATCAGGTGGTGCAGTTTGTGGGCAGCAAAACCTTTATCTGGCGCGATGGGGTGTGGATGGATACGGCCTTTGACCGGGACACTCAGACGGCGCAAACGGTGGGGTTTGCTTCGGACAGTTACTTTGACTTGTTATCGGCCGTTCCTGATCTCGGTGCGTATTTTGCTTTAGGGACACAGGTGTTGGTTGTCTATGATGGGCAGGTTTACCAGACAGTGGAAGGTGAAGGTTCGGTTGTTTTGCCAGATGTAACGGCCGTTTCCACCCTTCTGCCAACACCCCAGGCCACAACAGGTGTTGACCAACTCCCACTCATCCCGACCGCCCTGCCGCCACTCCCCTTACCACCAGACACCCCAACCTCTTACGGCTGGATTGTGGTGGTGGTGATTCCCATTTTGTTGCTGGTGGGTGTGGTTATTGGCAAATTGAGTAAATAACCGACAAGAGATTAGAGATTGGAGATTGGTTCAATCTCTAATCTCTAATCTCCAATCTCAGTTCCGTAAGTTGTTTAATTTTTTAATCCTTATCCTTTTGTCAATTGAATTCCCAGGGGAAGTGGCTTTTGTGAATGATTGGGAAATAAAGGTACATATGAATGGTTACTGGGGTTGTTCCGTAACCAGTTCCTTGATCATCATCTTGAACAGTCAAGGTAACAGCGTAAGTGCCAGCCCAGGCATAACTGTGAGATGTGGATAATAAACTTGTTGTTATCGGGGCACTACCATCACCAAAGTCCCAGGTAAATGTATGAGTGTCTAATACGCCTGTGTCAGTGAACTGGCCTGTAAAGTTTACAATGTCGCCTACATAGATGTCATCTGGGTTGACTACCTCTACCTGTACAGATGGTGTGGTGTTAGTAACAGTGA
>CAZPEJ010000723.1:0-2871 GCA_964585465.1 uncultured Ardenticatenaceae bacterium | reverse complement strand
CCTTCTTTGTAGGTGACTACCTTGGCGGTAATCAAGGCGACGCTGCCCGTGCGTGCCCACCCCTCTACATAATCGGGAATATCCCAGAACACTGCCGGTATTTGCCCGCTTTTATCGCGTAATGTCAACAGAAAAAACGGCCGTGCATCCTTCGTGGTGCGCCGTGCCACCTCCTGCAACAAAAACGGCTCGTTTAATAACTCCTCACCCGCTTTCAAATCCACAATAAATTTTGACTTCACAGAACTTCCTTTGCCACTGGTAAAACGTAGCTACTCAGCCCCCTGGTGCCATGTGATGCTTTCAGCATAACCCCACACGGATAACTAGCGGTTAAAACGTCGTAAGCCTGAATAGTTACAGTAAACCAATCACTAATGGGAAAACCATCCCTCCCGGTGTAACTGCTGCCATGCAACACGGATATGCTCTGGTTGAAAGATTCGTTTTTTTCGCTCGTTCCACTCTTGAACACCAACGATTGCTAACCGAAAGTCCTCACCTACCGCTGGGTTTTCCTGAGCCAGCCAATGGATTGTTGCCAATAATTCAAGTCCATAGGGGGTTTCAAACCCTTTGATAAGATTGGAGACTCGCTGGAATCGTTGTTGTGCTTCTTTGTACTGTTGCAGAAACTCCTCTGCATCCAAATCAGCTCCAGGGAGCAATCGTATATTACTCCCGTGACTGCGATCTCCATATCCACGAATAAAGTGTCCCTCAATCCGTTGAAGGACATGATGTAAAACTTCCGCATAAGGCCCATATGGCCCTTTAGAAAAATTCAACTTGAGAGGTTCCCCAGCTACTTGTAAAAAGTAAGCTAATTTTTGGATTTCAAGCGTTGTTAGACGAGATCCGGGGAAAACATACTGCTCAATTAACCCAATAATAGCAGCCCGCCCAACAGTCATATGGGGGCGATTGGTAGATACTTGCATTGTTTCAGCATCCGGTGTAACCCCTGGGGCAAAGAGTAACACATTTATCTCAGGTAGCTCAACAAAAGCCCTTTCTATCAGAGGTCTAACGTCTTCCCATTTCAGACCACCATTCCCACATCCGAGAGGCGGAATAGCAATAGAGCGAATCTGTTCTGTTTTAATTACTTTGATCAAGTCTACAAGCCCTGTTTCTATATCTTCTATTTGGGATTTTCCTCGCCAATGCTGTTTCGTAGGGAAGTTAATAATGTACCGAGGATTGGTCAGTTTCCCAACACGAAACAGGAGCATTTTTCCTAATTGAACCTCCCCCCGTTTACATGCGCTTTGATAAAAATCATAATTTTCGGGAAAAGCTTGTTTGAACTGGAGGGCTATGCCTTTCCCCATTGCGCCTACTGTATTAACCGTATTTACAAGGGCAACCGCCTCTGCCTGTAATAGATCACCTTGTACAAGTTGAATCATAATATACCCCAATTAGTAATACCAATTCCGCCGTATAACCACATTGGGACGGGGATTGACAGCACCTATCATGGTGTCAATGACACGAGCTATTTGTGTACTCATTACACTTATTTCTTGGATCAATGCCCAAGACACAAACTGATACACTAAAAATTCTGCGTTTCGCCGGCGCGAACGATCCCCATCTTTAACTGTATCGCGCCAATATGTTTCCCGCATGATTTTCCAATCTACACGATTCAGGTTTGTTAAGTTGTCAAAAAATTGGCTAAATGCTACAGATGCGTGCCCATCAGTAAAGACAAAAGGCAAATTATTTTGCTGTATTAATTCTGTGGATGATACAAGATATACAACTTGCTCTTGACCATCTGTATAACCGGGAACCCCGCCACGCGAAATAACATACAACATTGGTGATCGGGGTGCAAAATAAAAGGGGACGTAATCTGACAGAGTTCCTTTTGGCCCAATCGGCACAGGGGTTACAGCACGTCTGCTTTTGAGATTAACATAAGCTATCGTTTTGGGGTTTAGTACCTTTTCCGAAACAGTGTTGTCACAATACAAACCACCTTGTCCAAGAATTGAAGTTATGTTTTTTACGTGTGTAATGTGGTAAATATCAGGCATTATCAATGAGGTAGTATGTACTCAAGAATGAATTTATTATATCATGCAGGCACAAAATGTACCTGTAGATTGATAGGCCGTTTAAGGAAAATATCACAGCAGGTGTTAAGGCGCACATAATTATGAAACGCTTAATCATAGGTATTTCTGGGGCCAGTGGAGTGATTTATGGCATTCGTTTGTTGGAAGTGTTGCGGGGGGTGTCAGATGTAGAGACGCACCTGGTCATGAGTACGGCCGCTTCTGAGACCATCGTATTAGAAACATCTTACACGGTAGACCAGGTGAACGCCCTGGCTGATGTCACCTATCGCTTCAAAGATATTGCAGCAGCCATCTCCTCTGGTTCGTTCAAAACGGCCGGTATGGTGGTGATTCCCTGTGCCGTCAAGACATTAGCGGGTATTGCCAACTCATTTAGCGACAATTTATTGCTACGTTCGGCCGATGTAGTGTTGAAGGAACGGCGCAAGCTGGTTTTGGTGCTGCGCGAAACCCCTTTGCACCTGGGGCATTTACGTTTGATGACCCAGGTAACAGAAATGGGGGCGATTGTGGCCCCGCCGATGCCCGCTTTTTACCACAAACCGCAAACGATAGATGATGTGGTTAACCAAACGGTGAATCGGGTATTGGATTTGTTGGAAATTGAGTTATCGCAGGATTTGTTTACGCGCTGGCAGGGGGGGAAGGGGAGGGGATAGTACTCGGTGGACGGTGGACAGTGGACAGTGGACAGTGGACAGTGAACAGTGGACAGTGAACAGTGGGGCCGGGTGAGATGGAGCGAGATGTGTGGCAGTGGGTTTTGGGGTATCTGGCG
>CAZPEJ010000722.1:0-2883 GCA_964585465.1 uncultured Ardenticatenaceae bacterium | reverse complement strand
TTCAAAGTTTCAGGTTCGCCCTTCGCTTCTCGCTCCTCAAAACCCGTGTTCATCCATTCCATCCGTGCCATTCGTGGTTAATTCCCTCGCCCCTCGCTCCTCGCTCCTCACACCTTCCGCCCCCACCTATACCACACCCCCACCAACACCGCTCCGGCTGCCAAAACCGCCAGCAGACCATACCGCAGAATAGGTGAAGTAGAAGAGGCGGGCGGGGAATCGGCCGTTTCTATGGCGAAGGTAGCAGTCATCATTGGCGTAGCTGGTACATCGGTGGGAGGAACGGCCGTTGCTGCAACCGTTGGGGGGTCAGTTGGAACGGCCGTTGCTGCCAGGATAGGTTCGGCCGTTGTGTTAACGGGTGTTGATGTTTCCACAGCTGGCTCAACCAATGTGAACACCATCGGCCAGGGGGCGGGCAACGTCAACAACAGCACCGCATCCACCGTCGAAAAAATATCATCCCCCGGCCCATACAAATTCGCCCAACACCCATTTTCTGCCTGTTGCGCCATCACCCAATCCGCCGCGCTGGTCACCCGACCCGCCACCACCTGGCTCCAGACTGGTGAAAACGGATTTTCACCATACACCACCAACCCTTGCGCCACTTCGGCCGAGGAACTGGGGCTGCTGGCATCAAAACCCCACCCGCCATCAGGCAGTTGCATAAAGTGTAATCGGTCAAACGCCCCAGGAACAGCCACACCCAGCCGCCCCAACACCTGCAAAACCACCCCGTTCATGTCCGCATACCCCCAATCCCCTTCTTCCAGTTGGGCGTTGATGAGGAACTGAACGGCCGTTTCATCCGGCTGATGTTCACTCACCAACAACCCCAAAACCGCTCTGGCGTGGGCGTAAATACCAAAAGCGGTATGGTCATACTCACCAGTGGGAGATAAATAACCAGACATGGTAAGTTCCAGGTCTTGCCCGGCAAAATTGTGCATCTGTTCCGGCGCGGCAGCAGCCACCACCGCCAAAATAATCGTGCCCAAACCACCTCCCCGGCTGGTTGCCAGGTATTCTGGTGTTAAACCCTCTAAAACCTGCAACGGGGTACTCCCATTCACGGCCCACACCGGAGCGTTTACATCCACCCCGGCCGCCACCAGGGCTTGAATGGCGCGGGCAGTGCCAGGGGCATTGACCCCAAAACCAGGGAACTCCTCCCAACCGCCACTGGCCGGGTCTTGCAGGGCAGCCAGGCAACCCACCGCCCGATGCACCGCGTCGGCGCGACCAGGCAAGGGGTAAACTTTGCCCAATACGGCCGGAATCGCCTGCACGGTGGTGTAAAAATCATCCAAACGGCCGTTGCCAAAATCTGCCTGAAACGCCCCATTTCCGTTTTGCCACGCCAGCAAAGCTGTCACAGGTTGCGAAATATCCTGCTCCAATGTTTGCAAGGCTTGAACAGCCAGAGCGGTACTATTGCCGTTTTCGCCAAACCCGGCCCCATACTCCCACCCCCCAGTTGGCAATTGGGCACGGGCCAAAAAACCAGCCGCCGCTACCACCGGTTCATCGTCTGGACTCACCCCTGCTGCCAGGAGAGCCATAACGGCCGTTGCGGTAGCATCCACATTCCCGGCCGTGCCAAACCCATCATCCCAGGAGCCAGCCAGTTCTCCTGCGCCAGCCTGCAAACTGGTAAGCCAGGAAATGGCTTGCGGTGGCACATCAGCACCCGCGCTCCGCAGCCCCAAAATTGCCAGCGATTGCCCAAAAGCGGTAGTAACCCCTAGCTGTCCGGTTGGGGAAAGGTGCTGGGTAAGGCTGATGACAAAATCATGACCGATAAAGTCGCGCGGGTTTTGGTTGGCTGCCACCAGAGCCATGACCAGTTTGCCAGCCGTGCTGCCATCGGTGGCCGCATAAACCGCCACTGCTTCTGGGTTTTGTTGCAAATAGGTCAACGGCGTGTTTTCCTGGTCGGGGGCCGGGGAAGCCGGGTCATATCCAGCGGCGGCAATGGGCAGCATGGCATCTACCGTTCCACCTACATCGGAAGGGGCCAGGTTGGCCCCACTGCTAAAGCTGCTATAACCGCCGTCGTCGTTTTGGTGCTGGCTGACCAACCAGGTGATGGCTTGTTGAACGGCCGTTCGCTGGTCAGGAAAAGGAATCGTTTGTGTGGGGATGGATTCGGCCGTTGCTGTGCCCATGCCAATAAACCCCCACACACCTGCCACCAGCAGGTTAAATAACATCAAAACCAGCAAAATTCGATACAGTTTCATCACTTCCTCCTTAAAACTTCACATCTGGTTCATTCTTCCCACTTCAGTGGGTTCTCTAGCCTGGTTCGTAGTACCCACTTCAGTGGGTTCTCCGGCTAAAGCCGGAACGACAAACAGGGAAGAGGAAGGGAAACAAAAAACCCGATGTTTTTGACATCGGGTTGAGAAACTGCCATTCCGTTTATTCCCACAGGTGAGTTGATACTCACAAACAGTTGACCTACGGTTCCCAACCCCTTACCACGAGGGTCGAAACTTGTTCCAGGCGGGCGACCTGACTTGCAAAATTGTTTGCTTACAGTTGCGGGACAGTGCTGGACTTGCACCAGCTTCGCCTTTAAGCCTTGCCATCCGGGGCAGCAGGCACCTTGAACAGGTTGGATATTTAATTGTTGACCAGGTAGTACGCCCGGAGAGACTCGAACTCCCAACCAACTGGTTCGAAGCCAGCTACTCTGTCCATTGAGCTACGGGCGCAAAAGGTGTTAAACAGTCGGCTCAGAAAATACTGCATAAGGTCATTAATTGACATTCTGCTGAAGGGGATTGGAGATTGGAGATTGGTCAATCTCTAATCTCTAATCTCCAATCTCACCATAAAAATGTCAGTTTATGCCCTCTGTGAGTATACAAACCG
>CAZPEJ010000721.1:0-2887 GCA_964585465.1 uncultured Ardenticatenaceae bacterium | reverse complement strand
CATACCGCGAAAAGCGCGATTTGGAAATCGCGGCTACTGTGCGTCGTTACTGTAATGGCAGGGGGAGTTGCCAGTGGGAGCTACTACGATTAACCTGGATGTGTGTCACCCATTTGACCCACTCCACGCCCCGTTTATCCCCGGCTACCAGGCGCACCGGAAAGCCGTGCCCATGAGCCAGGGGTTCATCGGCCACGTCTAAAGCCAGGAGGTATGTTCTGGCTTCGGCCAGGGTGAAGCGGCGTTGATAACCGGAGGTTGCCCGAATGGTGACACTTTGGCTGTCCGGGTGGGGGGTCGTTTCGTCCAGCAACTTTCCCAGGGCAACCCCCCGCCAACTCTGTGTGGTGTACCATCCGCCGGTGCAATCCAGGGTGGCTGTCACGGTGTCGGTGGCTCTGGCTCTTAGCTGGTCATAGGAGAAGGAGAGGGGGGTGTCAACAGTTCCGGCAATGGATAGTTTCCAACTGGTTATCTCGGCAGGGGGTGGGTTATCGGCAATCCAACTAACCACCGGAAAAACCCCGGTCCAACTGCCTTGTTCATATGAGCCGGTAAAACGGCGCAAGGCTCCTGGCAGTTTCAGAACGGTTTTGCTGCGGTCAACTAGCTGCCATAGGGCCAATCCGGCTATATTGAGCAGGATGCCACGCAAAAAAACGCGCCGATCTCGCGCTGGGGGTAGACGAAACACGAAACGCATTTTCCAGCTATGCCAGAGCATGAGCAGGATGAGGGGAACGGCCGAATAAATGTGCCAACTGACGTAACTGATGCGCCAGAAGTAGAGGGGGCCGTTGAACGTCCAGGTGAACCCCAAAATCAGCGTCAGCAGCAGCAAAAACAGGGTACAGAGAAACAGTTTGCGCTGCCACGTCCACACTTTTTTACGCCGCAGGGCATCAAAAATGATGTTGCCTTTCCAGAAGAGCAGCAACAACAAGGCATAGGCAACCAGACCGTGCAGCCACAATATCCAGCTGCGGTGTTCCTGGTTGTTGAGCATTCCCAGGTAGCCGGTGCTAACCTGAAGCAGCAACAAAACCAGTAAGATGGTATTGGCCCAGGGAGCTTTCATGACGACAGGCGGGGTTAATCTTGGATGTTGCCAACCCCGTGACGGAAACTAAGTTCGCCACCATACCAGCCGCCAGCTGTGAGGAGAACGGCCGTTACCACCGATAAAATGAGGCCAAAGGTGGCGTAACCTGTGAGGGAGATGTAGCGCAACATACCGTTTAACAGGGCAACAGCCAGGGCGATGTCCATGATGATAAAATGTGACCAGCCTGTTTTTTTAGCGTTGCCTTCGGGCAGGGCAAAAAAGTCAATCGCCCCCACAACGGCGGCTGCAATACCCGCGAGCAACCCCAGGCCAATCAACCAGCCGGAAAAACGCCCCCAAAACAGCTTGTCTACTTCTTCAACTGCCCGCCACATGGCAAAGTCGGTAAGCAGTGCCAGGAGCAGAAAGGCGATGGGGAAATCTACTAACATAGGGTGAATGGGGTGTTTCATGAGGGACATTTTGCTGGGAATACCACGATCTGCCATTTTCTCTTCTCCTTTTGTAAAACTTACCGCAAAGGACGCAAGGGGCGCAAAGAAAGGGGGGTGTATTCTTTGCGGTTTAATGTTGAATGGAACGCGGATTTTGTGGGTTTTCGCGGATGAAATCCATAATTTGCGTCCCATTTTTTGGTTTTGCAAACATAGTGACCAGATAGGCCGTGTCAATTAGGAGATTATACGGGATACGGCCGTTTGTGGCGATGGACGTTGGTCTGAAAAAGGACGGGGGAGACGTATTGTGTGTTGCGTAATTGGGAGTTACGCTATGTGGGTTACTGGTAGGCAGCGATGATCAAAAGCCCGCACAACAGTTCCATACCTACTTCGGCAAAACCAAACCGTTTGATGTGGGGGATGGGTGTGGGGCGCAAAACGGCCGAAATTGCCCGCCCTGCCAAAATGACAAACGGCACTACTGTCAGTAACGGCACAAATTCACGCACAGCCGCCGCCCCCACCACCAGCAAAACCACCAGGTGAATAAACCAGACGGGAAAACGGGAAATCGGCCGTTGGTGGGTATCGGCGATTCGCAGCCGCACGTATAACACCCCCAGGCTATTGAGCAGCCCCACCAGCCCCCAGATGACCCAGGCGGTTTGGTTCAATTGCCCTTGCGCGGCAATCATGGCGGCGGGGGCCATTGCCGCCAGCCCCACTGCCCCGGCCAACTCCATCCACATGGCTCGCACGTCGGATTGGCGGCGAAAGGCCACAACCAGGTAAACCACCAGCAAGGCCAACAGGGGAACTGTCAGCCACAGCAGGTCATATAGCCCCATGAACAGCAAGGCCACAAAGGAGAAAACGGCCGTTCCTGCCAACCCCACTGTCCAGCCCACTGCCAACGGCCGATCTGCCAATCTGCCGCGCCCCTGGCGAATGCGTAACCAGGCGGTAGCGGGCTGGCGCAGCAAAAAAGCGGCCAATCCCCCCAACAGCAACAGGAAAACGGCCGTATTGACCCCACCTGCAACGGCTACCCCAACCAGGTAAGGAATAAACAGCCAGGCCCATGATCCATGTTCCGCAGGCAGCACCAAATTTTTGCGAAAGATAACTCGTTTTGCAGCCAGACGATTGATTGCCATAACAAACCTAAAGCCCCGTTCACGGGGCGTTGTTTTTTGCACGGCGGTTTTAACCCCGTGCCGCTTTAACCCCGTGCCATTTTGCCATAAACGGCCGTTCCTATCACCATTGCCAGAAAACCTAACACCGCTATCTCGTTTAACAGCCCACCCCATTGACGGGCTGGCAGCCATGCTACCAAATCCCCGGCAATTCGCAAGAGCAAAGAAAGCTGTAAAACGGC
>CAZPEJ010000720.1:0-2890 GCA_964585465.1 uncultured Ardenticatenaceae bacterium | reverse complement strand
TTTACCCACGCCAGCCAGCCAGGGGTGAAGAAGGTGTTGTTACGGCCGTAATGAAACGTGAAACGTAAAACGTGAAACGTGAAACGTGAAACGTGAAACGTGAAACGTGTTGCGTAAAACAAACAACCTGTTAGACAACGGCAGAATAACATGCGGGTCACGCGGATAAGACCAAAGAAAAAAATCGGCGAAAACCCGCCATACCCGCGTCATCCGCGTTCCATTGCAGCTTTCCCACCAAACTACAAACTCCTTGCTTTTCCTTTTACACAGGCGTAAAATAGAACATATGAGCGATAAATGGATTCGAGCCAGCGAAATCAGCGACTACGTATATTGCCGTCGTGCCTGGTGGTTACGACGGGTGCGTGGGTTTAGCTCGCAAAATGCCCGCGAACTGGCCGCCGGAACCACCCACCACCAACAACACGGCGACCTGGTGCGTCGTTCCATTTGGGCCAGACGGTTGGCCTATGCGGTCTTGTTTGTGGTGGTGGCATTGCTGGCTTTTCAAATGGTGATGTCAGGATTATAGAAAATTAGTAACGATTCACCACAAAGGCGCAAAAAAAACCTTTGTGTTCTCTGCGTCCTTTGCGGTTAAATCCCAGAGAGGCTAAACAGTTACGAAAATTAACCTGAAACCTTAAACCTGAAACCTGAAACTTCCATGAACAACTTCTTACTGATTCCCATTCTGTTGCTGTTTGCACTGGCGATTTGGCTGTGGGCCAATGGTTTGCGTCGCCAGACCGGGCTGCCAGAAGGAAAGGTAATTTACACCGATACAGGGACGTGGTTTGCCAATAACGAGTCACTTCATGCCCCGGCGTTTCGCCTGACGGGCAAACCTGACTATCTGGTGCAAGAGGCGGATGGGATGGTGGTGCCAGTGGAGTTGAAGTCTGGGCGCGCCCCGGCCGAACCCTGGGAATCCCATGTGTTACAACTGGCTGCTTACTGTTTGCTGGTGACAGAAAAATACGGCCGTCGCCCGGACTACGGCATCTTACAATACCAGGATAAAGCCTTTGCCATTGACTACACCGACGACCTGGAAGAAGACCTGCTTAACCTGCTGGCGGATATGCACAGCGATTTGTTTGAAGAGGAACTCGACCGCGACCATAACGACTGGAATAAATGTGCCCGTTGCGGTTTCAGGAATCAATGCGTACAACGCCTGGCGTAGAATGTTTTGTTATCACAGAGGGCACTGAGGAATGAAAATTAGACAACTTACAGAACTGAGATTAGAGATTGGAGATTAACAATTGGTTCAATCTCCAATCTCTAATCTCTTATAGGTTATTTAATCCGCGTTCCTAAAGAAAAAAATCAACTATCCGTCCCTATCCGTCCCTTCCGTTCTATCTGTGGTTAAATCCCCATCCCACAGGTTACCCCGGCAATCGTTTCATCACCACCAGGGTAATATCATCAAACTGAGCAGTTTCCCCCACATGGTTTTCAATCGCCTTTTTGATATTTTCGATGATTTGTTTGGCAGAGTGCTGTTTGTTGGCGGCGGCGATGCGTAGCCGTTCCATGCCAAACTCATCATTGTCCTCGTTCATCGCTTCTGTGACCCCATCGGTATAAAAAATAAGCGTATCTCCTGGCTCAATAGATACCAGTTTGCGCTCAACGTCAATTTGGGGCAAAACCCCCAACGCCATCCCGGCCCCTTTCAGGAGTTGTATTTCTCCGTTGGATTTTAACAGGATGGGTGGATTGTGTCCGCCGTTGGCGTAGGATAATGTCTGGCTGGTGGGGTGCCAGACGGCATAAAACACGGTGACAAACAGTTCCGTTTGGGCATCTTTGTCAATCAGTTCATTCACCCGAACCAACACTTCGGCCGGGTCTTTGCGGTTAAAAGCCACTGTTCGCAAAATGGTGCGGCTGAGGGCCATAAACAAAGCGGCGGGGATGCCCTTATCGGCCACATCTGCCACCACAATGCCCCAGTTGCCGTTGGGTAGTTCCAAAAAGTCGTAAAAATCACCACTCACTTCGCGGGCTGCTTGCCAAAAGCTGGCGACAGTGCAATGGGGGATATTGGGTTCGCCGCGTGGGATGAGGTTGCTTTGGATTTGCCGGGCAACGTTGAGTTCTTGCTCCAGGCGGTAACGTTCGGCCGATTCGCGGTAAAGTTGGTTGTTGACAACGGCCGTTGCTGCTTGATGAGCAATTCCGTTGAGGATGTTGAGTCGGCGGGAGGAGAAAGTTCGGCCGTTTTGGGAAAAATTACTGCCAGCCAACATCGCCCCCACCAATCGCCCGCGCGCGTGAAGCGGGAAGGCCAACGCGTGGGAAGTTGCCATCACCTTTGCCAGCCACGCCTGCAACTCAATCACATAATAAATGGCATTGGGCAGGCGGGTATTGGCTGATTTGCGGTTCATCTTATCAAATTCACGCTGCTCAATCTCTGTCACATCCAGCCATTCCCGCCCCATTTTGTTGATGCCGTGACTGGGGCCGGGGAGGAATACTTGTCGGGCATCATCCCAAATGAGAATCAGCGAAGATTCAACCCCCACCAACATGGGCACCAGGCGCACGATGGTACTGAGAATTTCGTTCAAATCGGTTAAACTGTTGACTGCTTCTGCCACTTGCAACAAGGCGGTATTCACCCATGCCTCTTCTTGTTGGGCAGTGCGTAGATACGCCCCCTCGATGGCCTGGGTGGATTGGTTGAGGATGTTTTGTAACAGTTCTTGCCGGCGGGAGGTGGAGGTTTGATAGCGGCTGTTGACAAAAGCGGGCACAGGTTCAAACTCGTCTACAATGACGATGCCAAAAATCTCTCCTTTGGTAAAC
This sequence comes from uncultured Ardenticatenaceae bacterium, assembly GCA_964585465.1. Lineage (GTDB taxonomy): Bacteria > Chloroflexota > Anaerolineae > Promineifilales > Promineifilaceae > CAZPEJ01. The sequence continues at coordinate 61 of CAZPEJ010000720.1, read as the reverse complement.
AGGGGTAACAAAACCACCTGGACAGGGGCATCATAATTGGTGGCGGCGAATAAATCTTTTA
>CAZPEJ010000719.1:0-2892 GCA_964585465.1 uncultured Ardenticatenaceae bacterium | reverse complement strand
ATCTGTTTCTATCCGTTGCCCGTTATAGATGAAAATAACATTTGTCAGTCAACCAAATCAGAAGGATGTTAAGAAGAAACCGAGTTTGGAAAAAACTCGGTTTCGATATTAACAATCCCTACGCCTCTGCACAAGAAATCTATGGAGAAAGTTTCGAGGTTTAATGATACGTAACTTGCACGGCTACCCAGTCGAGTGAGAAGTCGCGAGCAGTGGAAGCGGCGACGTTGATAATCCGCACGCGGAAGTTGGCATTGGTGAAGTCGCTTACTGCCCAGGTACGTCCCCAGGTATCGGCCGTTCCGCCCAAAATGTAGGTCAATTCGCTGGTGCTGAGGGTGGCGGTTGACTTGGCAGTTGTCCAGGTGGTGCCACCATCCCACGACAGTTGCACACAGAACTTGGGCGAGCCAGTGGTGTTATCTACCCGGCCGTCCAACCGCACCTCAATACCATCTACCACAGCCCCACCTGGCAAACTAACGGAATAATCCCGATAGATGTGTTTGTCTTTGCGGTTATTGGTGCAGGAACTGTTGTTGTTGCTGCCACTGTTGTTATCCACCGCAAACAGCCCGTCATTGGCGTGGCCGTTGTTAGGATTCACTTCAAAGCCGTTGTTGTCGCCAGCATTGCTGGTGACAGGGGCATTGGCACTGGGGCTGAGGAACCCGGTGTTACCAGAGGGCGGCGGGGTAGCGGTGGGCGTGGCGGTGGGGCCGGGGGTGGGGGTGGGGCCACCGGAGCCAATGGCTTCGTTGACGGCCGCCAGAGCGTTGATGCTGCCATACCCCCAATCATTATTTGGGCCAGTGGTGTAGTTGCCACCACAGTTAGAACCATTTTGACCGGTGAGGCGAACGGCCGTATTTTTGATGATTTGTTCCGTCATCGCCACATTGCCAATCAACGAAGGGGCTGCATCCCACATCAAGGCAATCAAAGCGGCCGTGTGCGGCCCCGCCATGCTGGTGCCACTCCAGTTGGCATACGTGCCACCGGGCAGCGAAGAACGGATATTTTCTCCAGGAGCCATAACATCGGGAATAAAATCACCTGGATACAGATCAGAAGCCCCACGACTGCTAAAACCGGTAATGGTTCCGGGTAAACTGCCACCCGCATGGTTGACCGAACCGGTGGTCAAGGATTGGCTGTAATCGCCTGGGGAGCGTAAGGTTTGGCATCCTGGCCCTTCATTCCCCGCCGACACTTCTACCACAATCCCGGCCGCCCGCAGGGCCGCCACTTCATCTTCAAACTGGGGCGAATTACCACCCCAATACCCCCAGGAGTTGTTGACCGCGTGGGGGGCTTTGGAGGGGTCTGGGCTGTTGCCGCTTAAGTTCCAGGGGGCCAAATCCCACTGGAAACAGGTGGTAAAGGTTAAATCGGTGCCACTACCGCCGTTGGTCATGTTTTTGCAATGGATGGTTTTGGCACCGGGGGCAACCCCAATTTGATTCGTTCCACCATCATCTCCCACCATCGTGCCGCTGGTGTGGGTTCCATGCCCGTGCCCGTCGTTGGGAATGGTTGGATAGGTGCCAGTGGCATCCCACCAACTGTAATTGTGATCGGCCGTGCTGCCGTTCCAACCACGATAATGGTTGATAATGGCCGGATGATCCCAATCCAACCCGGTATCATTCCCCGCCAACACCATCCCCGCGCCGTTGTACCCCATCGCCCACACATCATCAGCGTTGATAAAGGTGACGTTTGAGCCGACTGCTTCTGGGGCATTTAGGATAACAAATGGCTCTTCTAGCTGAAATTGATGATTGGCGGTGATTTTGGCAATGTCAGACCGGGCTGCCAGTTGTAAAACCAGGGATTCTGTGCCACCGCTGACATAAATTTTGTTGGCGATGTAAAAAGATTGGTAGGTTAATCCAGCCTGGCTGAGATAATCCAGTACCGCTTTTTGGGAGCTTTCGGCCGTTTGGCGCAGCGTATTAAAAACAAAAACCCCTCTAGCCTCTTTAGACGGTAACGAGTAGGCTTCAGCTAGATTCGCTTTTTGAGTCATCCAGATGAAAAAATCGGCCGTTCCTTCTGCTCTCATCTGTTGCAAAACCAGGGGTTCAATCTTCGCTTCCGGGGTGAGGGTGTTATCTGCCAGGGTATGGCGAATTAAACTCCCCAACGAAAATAACAGGATGACGGCACAAAACATGATAAAAAAAGTCCGTAACTGCCAGTTTTTCATACGTCTCATCGAGTATCCTCCAGAATGATGGGGTTAATAAAACAAACAAACCCATCGGAGGGTAATCTCCGATGGGTTTGTTATTCACATAAAATTCGAGTTTGTTGACAATGGGTTTTAAGTTGGGCAAGTTTCGAGGTTTAATGATACGTAACTTGCACGGCTACCCAGTCGAGTGAGAAGTCGCGAGCAGTGGAAGCGGCGACGTTGATAATCCGCACGCGGAAGTTGGCATTGGTGAAGTCGCTTACTGCCCAGGTACGTCCCCAGGTATCGGCCGTTCCGCCCAAAATGTAGGTCAATTCGCTGGTGCTGAGGGTGGCGGTTGACTTGGCAGTTGTCCAGGTGGTGCCACCATCCCACGACAGTTGCACACAGAACTTGGGCGAGCCAGTGGTGTTATCTACCCGGCCGTCCAACCGCACCTCAATACCATCTACCACAGCCCCACCTGGCAAACTAACGGAATAATCCCGATAGATGTGTTTGTCTTTGCGGTTATTGGTGCAGGAACTGTTGTTGTTGCTGCCACTGTTGTTATCCACCGCAAACAGCCCGTCATTGGCGTGGCCGTTGTTAGGATTCACTTCAAAGCCGTTGTTGTCGCCAGCATTGCTGGTGACAGGGGCATTGGCACTGGGGCTGAGGAACCCGGTGTTACCAGAGGGTGGCGGGGTGGG
>CAZPEJ010000718.1:0-2902 GCA_964585465.1 uncultured Ardenticatenaceae bacterium | reverse complement strand
GGCACATCCCACGTTGCAGACGGCCGCGCTGACTGGGGTAGGGGATGGGTATCTGGTTTATTTGCCGTTTTTCTCTAAACCTGTTGTGGTTGTTCCACCTGCGCCAATTGCCAATGGGGATTTTGAAAACGGCCGTACTGATTGGATAGAGGATTCTTCGCATAACTTTCACCTCATTATTACCGGCGGAGCCATTCCACACCCCATATACCCGCACAGTGGTGATTGGCTGGTTTATCTGGCCGGGGCACACAACGAAACTTCTATCATCCAACAAACCGTCACCGTGCCACCACAAACCCCTTATTTACATTACTGGTATTGGAACGACTCGATTGAACAGCCGTGTGGTTTTTTTGATGTCGGCCGGGTGGTGATTAACGGCAACCAGACGGTAGATATGCTGGATTTGTGTGGCAACACAGGGCATTGGTTGGAACGTGTGGTAAACCTTAGCAGCTACGCCGGGCAAACCATTTCGCTGCAAATCATGGCGGAAACCGACGAGGCACTCTATAGCAATCTGTTTATTGATGATGTGTCGTTGCAGGCTGGCCCCTGAATAATCCAGGGTTTTAACCCTGTGCTACCTAATTTTGGCTTTTGGGGAACTCACGGAGTTGCCAACCAATGAAACGTGAAACGTGACCATAGAGCGTTCACGTTTCACGTTTCACGTTTCGCAGCAAACCCCATAAAATCCGAAAGACTCCTAATTCTTACCCTCTTCCCTCTCCTGCTCTAACGCTAGAAAGAGGCGGGCAAAGATGAAGGCGTTTTCTCCCCTGGCGGTGAAGAGGAAACCTTCGTGGTTATCGGTGAGTTCGGGGGTGGGGTGGCTGTGGGTCTGGCAGTTCGACTCTAAACGGGCCAGGGATTCCAGGGCTTGCCCAACGGCCGTTTCATGGCTGACGACTAAAATGTGATAGGTGTCTTCCTCTTGCCAGATGTGGCTGTGCTGTCCACGTAAGCGGTTGAGCAGGGTTTGCCCCTCCTGTGTCATCAGCACACAGCCGGTGTATTGCCCCAACCAGTTGAGCAAGGTTTTGCTGGTGGGTTGGGCGGCGGGATTGGCACACACCCGTTCTAACAGGCGGTCAAATGGGGTAACGGCCGTTTCTTCCCGTTCGCGCTGGTGTAAATCTTGCAAAAACAGTTCCAGTTCATGTTGCAAGACCAATAATTCGGTAATTTGCCGTTCCAGGGTCAGATGGCGCGATTCGGCCGTTTGTAACAACGCCTCATCGCTCAAATGCCCGGTATGCCACCCTTTTAACAGCTGACGGATGTCTGTCAGGGCAAAACCAAGCCGTTGCGCTCGTTGAATCAAGCGCAATGTTTGTTCTGCTTCTGGGCCATACAGCCGATACCCGGAATCAGAACGGCCGTTTGGCTGCAACAACCCCTCTGCTTCGTAATAACGCAACGCCGAAGCCCGCATTCCCACCCGTTTGGCTAATTGACCAATCGTAAACATGGAGCCTATTGTCAAAGCGGATGGCAAACTTGTCAACGGCAATTCCTGCTTGTTGATCGGGACAAAACGTTATTATTTTGAGACAAAACCCCATCAAAACGGTGTTATGCTGCCATCATGAACAGCTTATTTCGCGCCGAGGCGCAAAACAGGAAAAATTCTATGTCTCAAGTGACTCAAACCTTTTTCTTTTTGACGGCCGTTGTGGCAATTGCACTGGCAGATATTTTTCTGAAAAAAGCGGCTTTGGCCCCCACACTGGGGTTGGCTTTTAGAACACCCTGGATGGCTGCGGCAATTTTGCTCTATGTTTACCAGATTATTTTCCTCACCTACTTTTTTATCGCGGGCTGGAACTTAAGCACGATTAGCAGTTTACAAACGGTTGTTTACATTTTGGTAGTGGTGGTGGCGGGCCTGGTAGTTTTTAAGGAGTCCCTCACCGCTATGCAACTATTGGGCATCATTTTGGCCTCGGCCGGGGCCGTATTGATTACCAAATAGTGCCATATCGCCTATTGCGTATTTCGTTCAGACAATACGTTTCACGCTTCACGTTTCACGCTTCCCGTTTCCCGCCCCATCTCCGCCCGCCAGGCCAGCACAAACTCATCCCAAATAGGGTACTCCCCTGGTTTCCACACATGGGACATCAATTCATCTGCCTGTTGGCTCGACCAGCCCAGGTTTTTCATGGCGTAGAGGGAGAAGAAGGCTGTCACCCGATAGTTGGCGGCGCAGTGAATGAGGAGTTTGTGGGATTCGGCCGTTTTCATGGCTTGCTCAAACTGCTCAAAATGGTTTTTGCCCGGCCGGTTCCAGGGAATAGGAATAGGTATGTAATTCATGCCCAACGACTTCACCACCCCTTCCTCATCTGGCAGCGAATGATCAGGATTAAACGTTGCCAGGTTGATCACCGTCTGCACCCCTTCGCTGGCCGCCGCAGCCAGTTGGGCTTCTGTTGGTTGTCCACCCGTCATAATCCGTTCATTGATCCGTTTGAAATTGTAAATTTCTTGAGTACCCATTTTTTCCCTTTATGGTTGTTTGAATAACCAGAGGTAAAACCATTGCGTGTCTGAGCAATTGCCTTTATGTTATAATGAGAACCAATTATGAAGGAACAGTTGTACAAATGCCATCTAAATTTGAAATTATTGCCGAAATTACAGAAATTGAGGTAATTGCTCGTGGCATCGGGGTGGTAAACAGACATTACTTGAATCGGGTTTATGGAAAGGGTAACTGGCGCAAACTGAAAGGGAAAACGATTGTGGAATATGAGAATGGTCAGGTGTGGTTAGTTGAAGTACATTGGTACGAAGCGCATGGAATTGGCAAACGTGATCCAAAAGATAAACGAAAACTCAGGAGAATTTCATGAAATACGTTCGATGTATCAATAACAGGCAATATATTCGT
>CAZPEJ010000717.1:0-2902 GCA_964585465.1 uncultured Ardenticatenaceae bacterium | reverse complement strand
ATAGTATTGTTAGTTGGCACCGATTACGAACTAAAGCGGCAGGCAGCCTTTTTGCAGGCGGGCGGGCGGGTTGCCCAGGAAACACGCGGCTGGCACGAAGGCCGGCGGGAGACAGTGAGCCAGCGCAGCAAGGAGGAGGCTGAAGATTATCGTTACTTCCCAGAGCCAGATTTACCGCCGTTGGATGTGAGCGATGAATGGATAACGGCCGTTTCCGCTACCCTACCCGAACTCCCCGATGCCAAAATAGCCCGTTACCAAAACACATTTGGCCTATCTGGTTACGAAGCCCGTGTGTTGGCAGAAGAAAGAAACGTGGCGGAGTGGTTCGATTCGGCCGTTTCCCAGGGCAATACCCCCAAAACCATCACCAACTGGCTCATCAACGACCTGTTCCGCCTGATGAACGAACACAAACAGGCCATTACCGACATCAAAATAACCCCGGCCATGCTGGTAGAACTGATAGGGCTGGTAGAAAACCAGACCCTCAACAACAACACCGCCAAAGAGGTATTGACCGAGATGTTCCAAAGCGGGGAAACAGCCCCGGCCATTGTGCAACACAAAGGATTAGCCCAAATATCGGACGAAACCGCCATTACAACGGCCGTTTCCCAGATACTCCAAAACAACCCCGAACAAGTAACCAAATTTTTGAACGGAAAAGAGCAGCTAAAAGGGTGGTTGGTGGGGCAGGTCATGAAAACCTTGCGGGGCAAAGGCAACCCCACTTTAGTCAATCAGTTGATGGATGAACAACTATCCCGTCTGAAACAGTAGGTACTATTTTCCCCCCTTAAATGATGTGCTATTACGCCTTGTTCACGCTTAGAACAAGGCGTTTTATGTTATCATATCTTTCTAGCTCCCAAAATTGGGAAGATAATGGGCATTGCCTCCTTGATTTTGAACATCAAAATAAACTGGCTTATGGATATTGATTGCGTCTTCAGGAGTTACCATGACTATCGCTCCTTCTGCTAAAAAACAACAAATGCCTCAAACACAAAAAATGTACCAAACCCTTACATTTTTTATGAGCATGGTTGTTTTAACGGCCGTTATTTACCTCATTCTAGCTGTTTCAGTCGGTCATCCCTGGCAACTTTATGCAGAAACCGGTGTACTTGTCCTCACCCTTCCAGTTTTATGGCAAAGTCGAAAATGGATTGAAAACGGCCGTTTAACCGATGGTATCCAACTCACCCTCTACACCTCTATCCTCGCCATTTTGGCCTCTGGTTTCTTAATCGCCGATATTGGGATATTACTCTCCTCCTTCCTTCTCATTGTCGTGACACAACTGGTGTTGAATACCCTATCCTACCAGCAAAACCTTCGCGCCTTTGCAGCTACCATCACCATATGCCTGGTTCTCATCTTGTTAGATGCCTTCCAGTTACTTCCTTACCGCTTCAATATCAACAACTCCCAAAACATCATCCCCATTATAGGCATCTTCCTCATCCTAATTTTTGCCATTTTGCTCATACGAGACTTCCGAAACTATGCCGTACAAACCAAATTGATCGTCGCCACCATCATGGTAGCCGTTATCGCCGTCTTCACCAACGCCTTCATCGTCAACCGTGTCACCCGCAACTCCCTCATTTCCAACCTCAACACCGAATTAAACGCCCTGGCAAAATCCCAGGGACTTGTGGTGGGTGAACAAATGGCCCACCAGATAGAAACCTTAAAAATCCTCGCCCTCAACGACATCGTAGAAGAAACCGTCACCAATTTAAGCAACGCCTACACCGGCGATGAAATCACCATTTACAACACCATGATGACCATTGACGAACAATGGGTTAACGCAGTAGGCAACTCTTCCCTTGTCCTCTCTCGCACCAATAACCGGTTAGCCGCCGAATTACTCAGCTATCAACAATTAGTGCCAGGCAACGCCGAAGTTTTTATAACCGACCGTTACGGCGCATTAGTAGCCGCCACCAATCGCACCAGCGACTTCTACCAGGCAGACGAAATGTGGTGGCAAGAAGCATACAACAACAACCAGGGCAAAATTTATGTCGGCCTGCCAGAATTTGATGAAAGCAGCAACACCCTGGGAGTCAACATCGCCATCCCCATCTTCAGCAATGACCTCGACAAACCTGGGGTAACTGGCATTTTACGCACCACCTATAGACTCGAACCATTAGTCAGTCTACTGATAGACGACCGTCTTCAAGGGAGTGGGCACGCAGATATTGTGGTACCAGGCGGGCAACAAATACACCCAACAGATGAAGGGGTTTACGAACTAAAACAAATAAACCCTGATTCCAACCTATGGCAACAACTTCAAAACCTTTCCACCAACGACGTTTTTTTGAATGAAAACTATGAAGAAGAAGCCAGTTTTATCAGTCTGGCAACTGTTAATACCACGTCGCCAAACGGTTTTATTCAATCATTAGGTTGGGCTGTGGTTGTTCATCGGTCAGAAAGCGAAGCCCTACAACCCATACAGGCACAACAACGAACCAATACATTAGTTGGGGTTTTGATCGTCGTTGGCACAGGCATCACTGCCATCGTCGTGGGGCGACTACTCACCGAACCCATCACCCACTTAACACAAGTGGCGGAAAAGGTACGGACTGGAGACTTAACAGCCCGCGCCGAGGTAAATACCAATGATGAAATTCACACCCTGGCGGTTGCTTTTAATGACATGACGGCCCAATTAAAAGACTCCATTGAAAACTTGGAGCGACGGGTGGCCGAGCGCACCCATGCGTTACAAACCAGCACCCAGGTGAGCCGAAACCTGTCCACCATTCTCGATCCCAATCAATTGACCAAAGAGGTAGTAGAACAAATCCGGTCTGCGTTCAATTATTACCATTCTCACATCTATTTGTGGGATAAAGAACGGACCAGACTGTTG
>CAZPEJ010000716.1:0-2916 GCA_964585465.1 uncultured Ardenticatenaceae bacterium | reverse complement strand
TTAAACCTATCTTAATCCACCCTACTGACAACAGTATGTCAGTAGGAAAATGAAAAAAGATTAACGGAAAATTCCCCGTTAAAAAAGTTGTTTTCAGCGCAATATGGTGTAATATCACGCCCTTGTTTGTGGCCCCTGGTGGGCTGTAATTTACCAACATTGGCGGCGGCAACCCCGGAACGGCCAGCACTCTTTTAACCGAAGGAGTTCTGGCTGTTTTATATTGGGCCGTTTTGCCCCAAACTGGAGAATGACCATGTCAAGTAATCAACAATCCCCTCACTGGGACGTGTCTGGGCAAGATACGATCCCCTTTCCATTAAAACTAAACAGTGCCCATCGTTTTTTGCTGGCCTGGCAACGATTGGTTGACCTGAAGGAGTTTAACCCAACTGGGAAAGGAAGTGACGATCAAGATGGCTGAGTGGCTGACACATTACATATCACCGAAGGTTGCAGCAGGCCAACACCCGGATAAAGGGGGGAATGGTGTGTTTGCAATCAAACCCGTTCACAAAGGGGAGTTGATTCTAGTTTGGGGTGGGGACATCGTTACTGGGGAGCAACTGGCCCAAATACCACCAAATATCCGTATATATGCTGTCCAGGTAGAGGAAGACCTTTACCAGGTACCTGTGCCGTCCCGTGACCGGGAAGCGGGGGATTTTATCAATCACTCCTGCGATCCAACGGCCGGTTTTCAGGGGCAAATTGCTCTGGTGGCTTTGCGAGATATTCAGTCCGGGGAAGAAATCTGTATTGATTACGCCATGTGTGACGGTTCACCCTACGACGAGTTTGAATGTGCCTGTGGGGCGTATAACTGTCGTGAACGGGTGACGGGAGATGATTGGCGTAGTTCGGCGTTACAGACGCGGTACGCCGGGTATTTTTCGCCCTATTTGCAGCGGCGAATTGAGAAAGTGCAGGCGGAAAAGTGGCAGTTGGTAACACGGCAAAACGGCCGTCTTTTTCAAACAACTGCTACCCCTACGGCCTGAGGCCAGACAATCAATTGGTATTGTGGATTGTTTCCCGATGGGGCAATGCACAATGCACGATAAACTCAAAGTTTACATAACAATTGGAGGTAACGATGAACGAACGACATTGGACACATTATGTTTCCCCGAAATTACAACCCCGCCCTTATGATGACAAAGGACACGGCTTGATTGTGGCTTACCCGGTGGTTAAAGGGGAGTTATTAGTGGTTTGGGGTGGCGATGTGATGACCCGTGAGCAACTAGAACAACTACCGGAACACAAACGGCAGCACAGCATTCAGGTAGAAGAAAATTTGTATCAGGTGTCTCCCCGCGACCCAGAGCCGGGGGATTATGTCAACCACTCTTGTAATCCCAACTCTGGTTTAAGTGGGCAAATTGCCCTGGTTGCCATGCGCCCCATTGGGGTGGGAGAGGAAATTTGTTTCGATTATGCCATGAGTGATGGCTCGGTTTATGACGAGTTTGATTGTGCCTGTGGGGCACATAACTGTCGCGGGCGGGTGACAGGGGAGGATTGGAAACGGCAGGAGTTACAGCGGCGATATACGGGTTACTTTTCGCCCTATTTACAACGTCGGATTGATGGGGGAGGGTTGACGGGTAAAACGGTGATGTCAACAAACGGCCGTTATGAAATTCCGGCTACCCCAATGGATTAACCTGCTATTTTTTGAGGATGAAACGGCCGATTCCGGGATGGGAATCGGCCGTTTTGCGTTTTAGTCAAATAGTCCTGCTTTTTTTCTCTAGCTTCCTCATTTATAATACCAGCGTTGTGTGTGGGGTATTTTTGCAGTATCAAAAAAATACCAGATAACCCCCAGTTGTGTAGTTTCTCTGTGAGGGTCATTTTATTGATTATTCCCACTTTCACCACTCATGAGGGAGGTCGTATTGTATGAAAGTAACCAATAGTTTAGTTGTTACCATTGCTGTTTTACTAAGCCTGGCATTTTTGCTGGCCCTATATCAATTGTTAGGGTTAACAGGTGTTATCCTGGGATTGATTGCTGTGGCCGTTCTGTTGGGGGCAGGCATATTTTGGGGCAGGTCTCGTGTGATGATTGGCGAGTTAGAGGTGGGAGTGGTGTTCAAACAAAATGGCAACTTTTCCCGTTTTATAGATTCAGGGTATCAAAACATCAATCCATTTTGGGAACGGTTAGAAGGCAAAATCAGTAAGGGTTCACAAAAAGCGGTTGGTAACTGCCACATGATGCGAACGGCCGATGGCATGGCAGTTTCGGCAGATTGGGCCGTTTCATTCAAAGTTGACCCATTTGAAATTGGAGCTGGCGCACGCCCTTCTCTGTCCCGTGCCCTGCCAGCCAACGCACCTAAGATAGTGGGCGGCAAGGCATCTCATGCCTTTCGTCATCTGGTGGAACAAAAGACCTTAGCAGATTTATGTTCCAAGGGGGCCTTAAAAACCCTGGAAGAAGAACTGGCAAAAGACCTTAGCAGTCGTGTGGCGGGTATTGGAGTCATGGCAATTCCAGCACGAGATGTGCAGTTAGGGCCATTTTATTTTCAAGACCAACTGGAACGTACCTTTACCTCTATCCAAGAACGCACCTTACACACCGGTGCTGGGGGTGGGTGGGCGATGCGGATGGAGAAACCTAATTGAGTCTTTCGGATTTTACGGGGTTTGTTGTGAAACGTAAAACGTGAAACGTAAAACGTGACCGTAGAGCGTTCACGTTTCACGTTTCACGTTTCATTGGTTGTCTTCCCAAAGAGCCACTTAATTAAGAAGTCCCATGACACCATTGGTTAATTGATAGATGGCAAACCCTGTCAGCGCAACGGCCGAAAATAGCCCCAATCCCTGATTCATCCGTGGCCCAAGCCGTTGCTCCAGGGTTGCAAACAGGACAAAACTACCAAATCCCCCAATTAAGGT
>CAZPEJ010000715.1:0-2923 GCA_964585465.1 uncultured Ardenticatenaceae bacterium | reverse complement strand
GGTAGCCCAATGCTACACCTGCCCCGCCTATGTACAGTTCGCCGGGGATGCCAATGGGGAGAGGTTGTTGGTGTTTGTCCAGGATGTAAACCCGTTGATTGGCGTGGGGGCGGCCAATAGAAATGGGCTGGTTGGGTTCACACACCCAGTACGTAGCATCAATGCTGGCTTCGGTAGGGCCATAGCAGTTGTGGAAAGCGACATGGGGCAAACGAGCAAAAAAGCGGTCGCGCACGGCTGGGAGCAGGGCTTCGCCACCAGAGGTGATAAGGCGTAAATGGGTGCAATTGGATAAAGCCTGATCTTCCAGCACCAACTCCAACATGGAAGGCACAAAATCCACCAGCGAAATGTGGGTTTCGGCCATCAGTTGTACCAGATAAGCTGGGTCTTGCTGCCCACCTGGCCGGGGGAGTACCAGCCGCGCCCCAGCCAGCAAAGCACCAAATATCTCCCACGCAGAAACGTCAAAACTGAAGGTGGTTTTTTGCAGAATGTGGTCGGCTGGGGTTACTTGATAATGGTTTATGCCCCATAACACCCGGTTGACAATGCCATGATGGGGGATCATCACCCCTTTGGGCTGACCAGTAGAGCCAGAGGTGTACATCACGTAGGCCAGGTCGTTGGAGGTAACGGCCGAAACCGGGTTGGTGATGGGGTAGGCGGAGGGTGTGTCTTGCTCACTGTCCAGGCAAATTGTCATGATGGGTGATAGGTGATGAGCGATTATGTTTGTGGTAGTCGCTAAAAGAACGGCCGCTTTTGAATCCTGTAGCAAGTAAGCTAATCGCTGTGCCGGGTAGGTAGGGTCTAGGGGAACGTAGGCCGCGCCAGCTTTTAGAATACCCAGTAAAGCCACTATCATATCTGGGGAGCGATCCAGGCAAACTGCTACCAGATTATTACGGCCGACCCCAGCTGCTTGCAGTGAGTGTGCAAGTTGATTGGCGCGTTGATTTAGCGTTTGGTAGGTGAGGGTTTGACCTTCATAAAAAACGGCCGTTGCCAATGGTGTGCGCTCAACCTGGGCTTCAAACAGGGTGTGCAGACATTGGTCGTGGCCTGGGTAGTTAACCCGGGTACAGTTCCAGTCGTGGAGAAGTTGCTGTTCAACGGCCGTTAATAATGGTAACTGCCACAGCTTTTGGTCTGGGTTTGCCACAATGCCTGTTAGTAAAATTTCCAGGTGTTCGACCATTCGTTTGATTGTTTCTGGCTCAAACAAGTCGCAGTTGTATTCCAAAACCCCTTGCAGGGAATCGGCCGTTTGCTGAAACACCAGCGTTAAATCGAACTTGGCAAAGGGAATTTCGATGGGCAACCGCTTAACCTCTACCCCAGCCCATATTGGCTCAAGTTCCGGGGTGCTTTCAAAATCAAACATCACCTGAAAGAGAGGTGAATGGGTATGAGTACGCTGCGGCTGCACAGCTTCTACCACTTTTTCAAACGGCGCATCCTGGTGAGCCAGGGCATCCAGCGTTTCCTGGCGCACACGTTTCAACAGTTCGCGGAAGGAGGGTTCACCTACCAGGTTGGCGCGCAGCACCAGGGTATTGACAAAAAAGCCAATGAGAGGCTCCAGTTCGCTGAGGCCACGCCCAGCAACAGGTGTACCAATACACATATCTTCCTGCCCGGTGTAGCGGTACAACAATACCTGGAATGCCGCCAACAAGGTCATAAACAGGGTGGTTCCCTCGCGGCTGCTGAGGATTTTGAGGCTATTGGTTAAAGCAGGTGGAAGGGTAAAACGGTAGTGACTACCGGAAAAGCCTGATTCACCAGGCTGGCGGTAATTAACAGGCAGGTCTAAAACAGGCAGTGGGCTAGCCAACTTTTCTTTCCAATAGGCCAGTTCCGTTTCCAACACGTCCCTTTGCAACCAGTCGCGCTGCCAGTGGGCAAAGTCGGCGTATTGGATGGGGAGTGAGGAGTGAGGGGCGAGGGGTGTGTTGAGGGCGTAGAGGTCTGTCAGTTCGCGGAATAACACACCCATAGACCAGCCATCCGAGAGGATATGGTGAATGTTGAGCAGCAGGATATGGTCGTTTTCGCCCCGGCGGAGCAGCCGAACACGAAATAATGGTGGGTGAGTGAGATCGAAGCAGTGGTGAATTTCGGCGGTTATGTATTGTTGGATTTCGGCCGTTTCTGCCCCCGATACGTCTATGATTTCCAGGTAGTTGAGCGCAGATGATTCACTTTCAATGATCTGCTTGAGTTGCCCGTCTACCAGAGCAAACGAGGTTCGCAAAATTTCGTGCCGATGCACCAATTGGGTGATGCTATGAATGACGGCTGGCACATTAAGTGTCCCCTTGCAGACAAAGGCACGAACCATGTTGTAGAGAGGGATACCGGGGGTGAGTTCGTGCAAAAACCACAACCGTTCCTGGGCAAACGAAGCTGGGAAAACCAAAACTTCTTGACTTTCTAAGGTTTGGTCGTTTTGAATAGAAAGGGGTGATTCAGAATGATCCATAAACTTATCCTTGAGGCAAAGTTGTTCGTTGAATACGGTGTGATTGGCGAGAAAGGGGCGTAATTGTCAGATTGGATGGTTTGGCCTGGCTTTTTTGTGCCTGGGTGATGGTGGAAGCCAACGCGCAAATGGTGGGCTGCTGGAAAAATTGCTGTAGCCGCAATGTCACCTGGAAGGTATCTTGCACCCAGGCGACCAGGCGCATAGCTAACAAGGAGTGTCCGCCTGACTCAAAAAAGTTGTCGTGGATGCCGATTGGTTCTATTTCCAATATCTGTTGCCAGGCGTGAGCTACTTTTATTTCAACCGGGGTACGTGGCGGGGCATAGGGATTGGTTTGGGGGCGGGAAACGGCCGTTTCTGGTAAAGCCCGGTGATTCACTTTGCCATTTGCGGTGAGGGGGAAGGCATCTAGCGGCACAAAAACGGCCGGTA
>CAZPEJ010000714.1:0-2927 GCA_964585465.1 uncultured Ardenticatenaceae bacterium | reverse complement strand
GGAAGGGGTCATGGTTGGGGTTTCGGTTTCCGTTGGTGTGGCCGTTTCTGTGGGAGTAGGGGTTCCCGTAGGGGTTTCGGTTGGAGTGGGTGTAGGGGTGGCGGTGGGAGTTCCATTGGCCGTAATGAAGATGTTATCCAGGCGTAGTTGTGCTCTGGAGCCAGATGAGCCTGAGATGTAGTAATACTTCCAGCGCAGTTGAACATAGGGTTGATTGTCAACGGCCGTTGGCAACACCACCGGGCCAATAATTTGTGAATGCCCGGCGGTAACATTTCGCAGGTATTCAACGGGCTGGTTATTCCCATCCAAAACATCCAAGAAGGGGCCGCTATCTCCGACACGATATTGCAACCGAATGGCGTAGATGCGGGTATTGGGTGTCACAGTGCCACCTGTCCAGGTTACTTCCACCTGGGTAAGGCCAGTGGTTTGTAGCCCCACAACGGCCGTTCCTACAAACCCTGCCCCTGGCACTTCTTGGGGATTTCCTGTGTTGATAAAACCAACCCCATCTAACCCTAACCCGTTAACCCGGCTGCGGCTGGTATAGCTGTAGGGCAGCGTCCAGTAGGAGTCCATTTCCACTGTCAGGCCAGGATCCAATAGAGCCGTTTGCTCAAAAATCATGTGAGCTGGGTAAGTACCGGCTGGTTCGGTATCGCTCCAACTGTTGAAATTAAAAGGAGACAACGCCAGATCGTGAGGGGCGGGTAGATAGGTGGGTGGGGTAACATCTTGTTCAAATACGGCCGTTACACTTAAATCTCCTGTCAAGGTAACGGTAAATGTATCTGTAATAACCCCTTCAACGCCCACCCAATTAACAAAGTGGTAACCCTCGTTTGGTACCGCCCGGATTTGTATTGGCACATCCCGAAAATAAATGCCTGACCAGGGATAGGGCATCCCGGTGACCCCTGGGGTGTTTTCATCAATTACCAACGTGTTGATTTGCACCTTGCCATGTGTTGGGTTAGACACATTGAGCGTAACATTCGCTGTGCCACTCAAGCCAAAATAATCCACAATGTGTTGTCTCTGGTAAGTTGGCCGATTGATGGCAAAGGTTCGCATCACCTGAACATTATTGTTCCAGGTCGTGATAGAGTTTGGTTTGCTATACCGACTGATATGCTCCGCCATTTCTGGGGCGCGTAACGCCTGCATGGCATCAATAGCCTGTAATACTCGATTCGGTAGAAAGGCTGTGTTCAAATGATCTGCAAACCGATTGATAAAGTCTATTCTGAACTCTTCGTTTGTGAGCATGGAAGTGAATAGAAACGTGGCTTGTCCGGGATTGGTGGCATGAACCAACGTGTTGTGTGTATAGGCGGTTGAACCACCTACGGCCCCAAACCCACTGTCGGTATCTACCATCAACCACCGCCAACGGCCGTCTTGCCCATAAGGCGCATCCGGGTTATACGGGGTCTGGTAACGCCAAAACTTGATATTGTTATTCGGCCAATCGGTGACACGTAAGAAAATCTGGGCTACGTAATAATCCAGATAATTGTCTGTATCCATTTGGGTTTGGATGTAGTCGTAATGAGCCGGATTCGCTACCCCATTGGCAGTAATATAATTTAACATGGCCTGGTAATGGGCCAGGCTACCTTCTTCTACCAGTTGTAATCGTTCAATGAGGTCTACTTTTTCGGGGTCAACGCCAAAATGGGTGGAGAGGTAATACTTGTCATATCGCTCTCGCACACTGTGAATGCCCCAATACTCCCCGTTGAGAAAAACCACCACAGAACGAGAAGCCTGGGTGCCAAAGTGCAAATGGCTGACCAACCCTTGCGCCACATCATCTCGAAACATCGTGCCGGAGTTGTCGCTGCCACCATTGCGTAAAATGACCCGTTTAAATTCATTCAGGTTTACTTGTGGGAAAAATTGATATTCAAACCAATCAGGGCCATAGTCGGTGCTGGCATAGAGGCGCAACGACTTAAAATGGGCATGACGGCTGATACCACCATGGACCCGCACCCCGCCATCTTGTGACAGAGCTAAAGTGCCATCATCTTCAAAAAACTCAATGTGAATCGGCCGTTCCCACTCATCCCCACGCTGAAAGTAGTTAGAGGTTTGTGCATTAACCCCATCAAACCCGTTGCCTGGGATATAAATACCAATCTCTGGATCGAAAAAGTTGTTGGCATCTGTAACCAACGAAATCACAGGTAACGAGTAACGGTTAGCCCCATTAGGAACCACAAAAAAGGTTTGGGTGGTAGTGCCACTGGGCAGTGCATTTGGTTTGAAAACCCGCGCCCGCACAATCACGCCTTTGAAAACTTCTGTCTGTGGCGGCTGCCAAAAGTTGGCGGGGGTGGTGGTGCGAATGGTAGAAATGGCATTAGCATCCCCTACACGATCTTCAATGGGTAATGTGCCGGTAAAAACCAGGGAGTTTTCGGTGGGTTCACTACCATCCAATGTGTAATAAATGATTGTGCCTGGGGTGTTGCTATTGATGGTTAGTTGGAATGCCTCAGTATAAAAACCCGCTGTGTGGGAAAAAGCAGGTGGTTCCAGAACTTCGCTGTATCCTGGGGTGGTGTTGCTGGCTCCGGGGGTTGCCTGGTCAAAGTAAAGCCAGGTGGCTGTGCCATCTGGTTGTCGCCCAAAAGAAATATCTTCAGGAATTGCTGTTGGGGTTAGTTGGTCTGCCAGTTGTGTGTCTGGGGCAGTGAGCAGAACTTCCTCTCCTTCGGCCCCAATTTTGAAGTTGGTGTGTAAGGGGTTGGCAGGGTTGGTGCGGTTTTTGTCATCTGCCCAGACGATTAAATAGTGACCTGGGGATAAGGTGACGGCAGGGAAAACCCATTTGAAGGGAGTGCTGTAATCATCGGATAGGCCATAACCAGCCAGATTTACGGTGTCAACCTTCGCCGGCGTTGACCCGAACGATG
>CAZPEJ010000713.1:0-2931 GCA_964585465.1 uncultured Ardenticatenaceae bacterium | reverse complement strand
TCCCCCCACAGTGGGTGTTTCCGCCGGGGGGGCGTCGCCGGGGGCGGGGAGTGTTTGGGTGGCGGTGGCTTCGGCCGTTATGGTAGGAGTGGCGGTAGAAGTAGGTGTCTCGCTGGGTAACGGTGTCGCGGTAGCGGTGGGGGTTTCGGTAGGAGTAACGGTGGGGGTGGCGGTGGGCTGCAACAGGTTGATTTCCACCCGTGCATCCAACGTCGGTGGATCCTCCTCCGGTGTGTATGGGTTATTGGGGCCGTAAATGACCACGCGCAGGGTAAAAAGACCACTACCTGACTGCTCTACCGAATTCCAGGCTGCCAGCAAATCATTGTTTACCGGGTTGGGTTGGAATCCTTGGATCAATCCCCACCCACCAGGGTTTTGCCCCACACCATATTCTACCTGATACCCTTGATAGTTTGGCCCATCGGCCGTACCGTAAATAACAATTTTGCCACTCAACTCTGCTCCAGCGGTGGGATCGGTGATAGCGACACGCGGCCGATTATTTGGGTCGCAGGTTTGTTCGGGTGGCAGGCGCAATGGCAGGGCGATATTGCGGCTGGCTGCCCACGCCTGCCCGGAAGCTGTGTTTTCTATCCATTGCCGCGCCAATTGTTCCTCTCGTGCGCGCACGTTGTCCCCCCCACTGGTCAGCAAACTGACAAAACTAGCTTCAAATACGGACTCCATACACCCATCGGCAGCCCGGGTGTTTGTCCAAAGATCAATTAAAACGTTTTGTAAAAAGTCGCGGTCGGCTGGCAACGGTGGCTGGTCGGCGGCAAAGAGTTCGGTGCGGCGGTTGGGGCAACTGGGGCCGGGTTGAGTGCCGGAATCAGCGCAGATTTCTGCACCGATGACTCCCGACGGCCGAATAAAATCCACTGGTTGACGGCCAGCCAGGTATTGGGTCATAAAGCCGTTCCAGAGCGGCGCCGCCAACAACCCACCCGATTGCCCTCTGGCAATGGGTTGGTTATCGGTGTTACCCACCCAAACGGCCGTTACCACTTCCGGGGTAAACCCAATTGTCCAGGCATCCCGTACATCGGCATTACTACTGCCGGATGTTCCCGTTTTGGCCGCCACCCGATGCCCGGCAATCACTAGCGGGTTGTTGACCCCAAACTCTGGCTGGCGGGCATTGTTATCGGAGAGAATATCCGCCAGCAAATAGGCATGTTCTGGGCGCACCACCTGGGAGGTGACAGGATCGGGGGGTGTTTGTTGGAACAATATGGCCCCCAAACTATCCTCAATACGGCTCACAGCGTAGGGTTGAATGTACCGCCCCTGGTTGGCTAATGTGGCATAAGCGGCGGCCATTTGCAGGGGAGGGATTTCTCCACCCCCCAAAGCCAAAGCCAGGCCATAATTGCGCGGCTGTCCGGCCTCCACACACCCCTGGTCTGCCAGAGCGGTTAAACCCACCTTTTGCATGTTGGTGATAAAGTTGCATACCCCCACAAATTCCAACGCCTTAACGGCCGGAATGTTATAAGAGTTGCCCAAAGACGGCCGTAATCGTAATGGCCCATGAAACTCATCATCATAATTTTTAGGTACATAAGGTGGGTTAGCCCCATCACCAAATTGGGTTTGCACATCCCAAATGAGTGTACCGGGGGTCCAACCCTGCTCCATTGCCGAAAGGTAAACCAACGGCTTAATGGCTGAACCGGGTTGGCGAGGTGCCAATGCCATATTCACCTGTCCGCTAATGGCCTCATCATTAAAATCTATGCTGCCCACCAATGCCAAAATTTCACCCGTATCTGGTTTGATGGCTACCAGAGCCGCATTATTGGCCCCGGCGTTTTGAATGGTCAGCCGTTGAGCTGTCAAAGTTTGTTCTGCCATCTGTTGAGCGGCCGGGTCGAGGGTGGTGTAAATTCGCAACCCGCCACGATAAAGCGACTGCGCCCCCAGTAACTCCTCCGCCTGTTGCAACACGGTAAAGGTAAAGTGGGGGTAGGAGATAGTTACGGCCTGGGGTTGCATGGTGAAAATGCGGGTATTCATCTCGTCAATGGCTGCCTGCGCTTCCTGTGTGGTGATATATCCCTCGGCCACCATGCGGTTTAATACCTCCCCTTGACGGCCGATAGCTTTGTCTGGGGCGGTGTAGGGGTCCCATAGGGCAGGAGCCTGGGGCAACCCCGCCAGCAGCGAAGCCTCCGCCAGGGTTAAATCGGCGGCGCGTTTGTTGAAATAAGTTTCGGCGGCGGCTTCGATGCCATAGGCCAGATTGCCGTAATAAATTTCATTCAGGTACAGCTCTAAAATTTTGTTTTTACCCTCAATACCGGGATAGGTGCGGTACAGTTCGGCCGCCAGGATAATCTCCCGAACTTTGCGGCTAAAACTGCGTTCGGTACGCTCCTCTTCACTGAGCAAAACAGCCCGTACCACCTGTTGGGTAATGGTGCTGGCCCCGGAAACAAATTCTCCTTCCTGATATGCCTGCACGACGGCGCGAGCGATACCAATGGGGTCAAACCCAGGGTTGGTGTAAAAGCGGGAATCTTCGGTGGCGATGGTGGCACTGATGACGTAGGGGGAGATGCGATCAAGCGGTACACTGGTACGATTGCCGGTGTTGGGGTCGGCCAGAGAGTATAGCAGGTTGCCGTTGCGGTCATAAAAGCGGGCTGTCTCAAAATCGCTGGCTCGTTCTTCCAATTCGGCCGGGTTGGGCAGGTCGTTGGCGATGCTGACATACCCAATGGCGGCTCCAGCCACACCCAGTGCCAGGCCCGCCAGCCCCAAAACCAGGGCAATGACCAATCCACGAATGAGACACCCCTGCCAGTTGCGAGAAACGCCCGATTGGTTTCGTGATTGGGGTGGCACGATGACCTTGACCGGGGAAGGTTGGGTGGGGGGGCGATTTACCGGGGGCTGCTGGCGTGGCTGTTCTCGCGCTGGCTG
>CAZPEJ010000712.1:0-2932 GCA_964585465.1 uncultured Ardenticatenaceae bacterium | reverse complement strand
CAAAGCAACGGACGTTTACCTGTATTTGGTAAGTGGTCTGGGGCTTGCCTTTATAGTTTGGGGCCTCATTTTAACACCCACTTATTCCCCCTTGCTGATTTTTCTGCTGCTGGCCGTGTTTGCGGCTGTGGCCCAATTCACCACAACCTCTGTACCGGTTTCAGAGTCGGCTGGTATTACGTTTGAAGTGGGAACGGCCGTTGCTATGGCCGCGATCCCCTTTTTTGGACCCGCAGCAGCGGCCGTTATCGTCGCAATTTCCAGCATTACCATCTGGGTAGCTAAGTCCCGCCATGAAGTCACCTGGAAAAAAAGCTGGCGACAGCTTGCCTTCAATACCGGCATGTGGAGCATTGCTATTTTTGGCGCCGGTTCCTTCTTTGTTTACCTGAACAGCTATCTCCAAGATGCAAACCTTGTTGTCCAGATGCTGCTCTGGGCAGCAACTGCTTTTGTTAATACACAACTCAACTTTGGGCTGCTGGTTGTTATGCTGCGTTTGCAACACGGCGATCAGGTAAAACCGGCCAGACTTTGGCAAGAAAATCAGTGGGCCACCCTCATCGATTTTTTGCTCAAAGCGATTGGCAGTGGTTTCCTCATCTTCGCCACAAAATCATATGGGTGGCTGGCCATTGCGGCCTTTTTCTTACCCATTTTGCTTTCATCCATCTCCTTTCATTTATATGTTCGGCAAATGCAAAATCATATGAACGATTTGGAGAGCATCATCACTGAACGCACCCGGGAACTATCGGACCTGATGCGGGAAAAGGATGCATTTCTAGCTGTTTTGTCTCATGACATGAAAACCCCCTTGACCACCATTGGCCTCTATGCCGATATGCTGACTGAATTCCCCACTCTCATTCAGAAAAAGCCGCAAATCGCAGAAATTTTACAAACCAACCAGCGCACCCTGACCAATATGGTAAACAACATTCTGGACCTGGAGAAACTGCAAATTGGCCAAACGCTGGATATGGTGAAAGAACCATTTGACCTTATTTCGTCGTTGGAGTTTGTGATCGGTTCGGTTTGGGTCCAGGCAGAAAAAAAAGGCATTTGTTTAACGAAGCGCTTCAATTGCGATTCCCTTTATATCTCGGGGGATATTCACCAAATTCAGCGAGTGTTCCAGAATTTGCTTTCCAATGCCATTAAATACACACCTCAGAACGGTGAGGTCACGGTGAGTGTTTGGACAGAAGCCGCAGCAGCCAACATTGCCGTGAAGGACTCAGGCTACGGCATCCCCGAAGAAGATTTACCCCATATTTTTGACCGATATCGCCGGGTCAAGAAGCATGAGCAAGTAGCCGTTGGCACCGGGTTGGGGCTGGCCATTGTGAAGGCAATCGTCGAAGCCCACGATGGTCAGATCACGGTTTCCAGCCAGGAAGGCGAGGGGTCCCGGTTTTTGGTATCAATCCCAAGCAAGTAATTGGCAGATTCCGCGCAGTCCTATTTTTAAAACTTTCTGCCAAACACCCCTACGGTCAATCAAGCAGTCGTATCGCGTAATGACGCCCTCTTGAGGAAGGGGGCAACTGGCCGTTTCCCACAGCCTATTCCCACGCTATCGGCCGTTTCTATCCATCCACCTCACGCCACTTTCCCAGCCCGTTCCAAATTGAGGGCTAGCAGGCGTTCCAGGATTTGTTCATCGGTGAGATCGTCGGGCCAGCCGTAGGCGGCAAGCACGGCCGTATCCAACCTCCCATGCGCCAAATCCAGCCAGGTGGGGCGCTGGCTATACGCCTCTTTAAGGGTCACGCCGCGCCATTTGTGGACAAATTGTTGGGGTGTCATCGTCGCTGGCATACGGATGGGCATCTCCTTGTCAGAAGATTATCCAGCGCGAGGAAATTTAGGCAAGTGTGGGGAAGAAACGGCCGTATCTGGCAAGGTGGCGAGATACGGCCGTTAAATGCTAAGTTAAGGTCAATCTAGGGGCGATAATGTTAATTTAAAAAACTGCTCAAGAGCATCAACTATGGGGATAACGGTTCAATTTTGACGTAATCAAAACTTGGACAACGCACACTACACACGACTCCGAGCGCAATCCCTCCATTAATGTCATATGCTGTTGTCGGCGGTGAAATAGTATTTGCCTGCCCATTATTAATACTAACGCTAAATTCTCCACCCCGTACCGTTAGAACAATTGTCGGGTTGCCAGGTAATCCACTTCCAATCCCGCTAACATCTTCTATTCGACCTCCAACACCCATAACAACCCAGTTCTTGCTTTGTGGTGGTCCACTCGTTTGAAAAGCAAAAAAGCCCTGTTCGGGTTCCAGCACTCTAACGCCTATTCCTATAAATCCTTGACCCGCTGTACCAACATCAGGAACGTTTGCCGTAACAGTCAGACGATAGTCTCCTAGTGTCGGTTCATTTAACCAAATCCAATTCCATCCACCCGCTTTTTGGGGCCTGACCCGTCCGTCGGCAATAAACCATGTTCCAGATAGCTGTGTCCATAGGTCAAGACCGCCGCTTTCAAAGCCAGTCTCATATGGTAAGGTTATGATTGGAGTAACTGTTGCCGTAGGAGTAGGAGTGATTGTTGGCGTGGGGGATAGAGTGGGCGTAGAAGTGGATGTTGGCTCTGGAGTAGGTGATAATGTAACCGTATAAGTTGGAGTTGTGGGGAGAAAAGTAGCTGTGATAATAAAAGGCGTAGTGGGAGGGAAGGGAGTGTAAGTAGGTAAAGGGGTTTGGGTTGCTTGAGGGGCAGACGTAACTTCAACGATTAATGTTTCAGTTGTTGGAGAAATTAAATTTATTATTATTGTTCTAAAGGAAGGTACAGACAGGGCTAAAATAGTTATGATAAGAGCGATTAAAGTCGCAGCTGTTCCAACCCAAGCAAAAATATTTTTTACTGCATTGAAACGAATTACTCCATTTTGATCGGAAAAAT
>CAZPEJ010000711.1:0-2974 GCA_964585465.1 uncultured Ardenticatenaceae bacterium | reverse complement strand
CCCAAGCGGCTACGCGAAATGTTGTGCGCTACGATGGTGGTTATTATGAGAATGACCAGGGTGATGTAAATAAATTCGGCCGGGGTGGAAAATTGATGAACACAGTCGCCCAATGTCGCGTCAAAGGTCGTGCCCAGAAAACATTGCTGGGCGATGACTGGCAGGCGAAACTCTGCCACCGGTACATTGATGCCTTGTGCCCCGTTGAGTACCTCTTTGTAGGCGTTCCGCAGAAACCAGGGAATGATAAATTGGGCACTCAGGGTGGCCATCACCAGATAGAAACCTTTTACCCGCAAGGAGGGCAACCCAAACAACAATCCCACCAACCCCGCGCTCAAGGCGGCCACAGGCAAGGCTAGAAAGAAGTTCCAACCCGCCTGCCCCACTAACAAAGCGGATACATAACCACCAACGGTCATAAAGGCCGCCTGTCCTAATGAAATCTGCCCGGTGTAACCGGTGAGAATGTTCAACCCCTGTACAGTAATGATAAAAATACAAATGCGGTTGACCACCGAAACGGCCGATTCCGATACATAATAGGGCAGAGCAAACAAAGCCAACAAAAACAGCCCCAGGAGGACATATTGCCATCGCTGGCGCAATACACTCATATCCTGACGATAAGAACGGTCAAAATCACCGGAAGGTCGTAAAACAGCCATAATGCTCCAAAAGGGTTAGATACGTTCGATTCGTTTTTGTCCAAATAAACCGTCGGGTCGAATAACCAAAACAATGAGTAAAATAATGTAGGGGATAATTTCGGCCGAATTTCGCACCGCCTGGGCCGCATCGGGGCCAAAAACAAAGTCATTATTGGGCAAAGCGACCAGCCCTTGAATCAGGCCAATCAACAAACCGCCAATGACAGCCCCGGGAATGGACTCTAAACCACCTAACAAAACGGCCGGAAAAGCGGCCAACACCACCACCGGCAGGCTTAAATCCAGGCCGCTGGCAGTGGCAATCAGAATGCCGCCAATGGTGGCGATGGTGCCCGCAATAGCCCAGGAGATGCCAAAGACCCGATTGATGCGAATACCCACCGCCTGTGCTGTTTCGTGATTTTCGGCCGTTGCGCGCATCGCCAATCCTGTGCGGGTGTAGCGGAAAAAGAGAGCCAACACAATCACACAACTCATGGCAATGACGAATGACCAGACCAGGTTTTGCCGTAAGATGACAATGATGGGGTTGCCATTAAATTGGAAGGGTAGTGACAGTTGATAAGGGTCAGTCACCGAGAAGAGAACAGGGAAATTGCGCTGAGTGGTGCCAAAAATGAGAATCGTAGCCCCCTGAATCAGTTGACTAAGGGCTAAGGTCATCAAAATAATGGAGAGAAGCGGTTGCCCGGTCATTGGGCGCAGAGTAAACCGTTCAATTAACAACCCTAACAAAATAGAAACCAGCAAAGCCATAAGAATCGCCAACCAGACGGGCAACCCCTGGGCCTCTGCTACCCCAAACCGCCCCAGAAATGCCCCAAACCCATCGGCCGAACTAAACCACCAGGTTGCCATTGTGCCAACCAGGAGCATCTGGCCGTGTGAAAAGTTAAAAATCTGGGAGGACTTAAAAATCAACACCAGCCCTAACGCAATCAGGGCAATGGGGCCGCCGTTCAGCAGACCAGTTATTGCAAATTGAGGGAGTAGTTGCCAGTTCATAATTTAGGAGAAAGTGAAAAGTGAACAGTGAACAGTGAAAAGTGAAAAGTGAACAGTGTGGAATAAAATCGTTAGTTGTCTGGTGGGTCATTGGTAAAGTATTCAGGAGGTGCTTCTCGCAATGTATTTGATGGTTGTTGACAGAACAGGTGGGATTTTGCCATCATGCCATTTAGTAAACGTCCTATCTCTTCACATTGTTGAATAAGCAAGTGTGCTTTTGGTTGCATCAGATAACCACAATCAACGGCCGTTTCAATCCAATGTTGTGTTTCATATTGTTCACCATCTGCATCAGTTAATTTGCTAACAAAATGTTTTTCGTAAACTCTTTTACCCCAGGCTTCAGCCACTTGCGCCCCAATAGAACGGGCAGATCGTCTTATCTGGCTCGTCAAAGAAAACATTTCATCTTTTGGAAAGGTAGCTGAAACGTCAAAAATATCTTTCGCTAATAGGCGTGCTTTTTGATATATCACTAATTCCCGAAAATTCCCTACATGTGGTAATCCAGCCATATCCTTTATTCCCCATCCACTGTCCACTGTTCACTGTCCACTGTTCACTGTCCACTGTACACTGCTCACTGTCCACTGTTCACTGCCCACTGCCCCATTCACAGTGAGGCAATTCTCACAGACGTATTCACGGTTCCCTCGCTGCCGTCCTGATAACGGACAGTGGCGCGAATGTCTACGGTTTCTTTGCCGTTGTACATGGCTTCAATGATCTCACCATATTTGTCGTAGAGAACCCCACGGCGCAGTTTGCGGGAACGGGTCATTTCGGCTTCGTCGGCATCAAACTCTTTGTGCATGAGGACAAAACGGCGCACACGCGCCCCGGCCGGTAAGTTGGTGTTAACTTCAGTAATGGCTTTTTGTACCAGGTCATACACCTGGGTTTTTTGCGATAGGTCAATAAAGGTAGTATAGGTGAGGCCCTGTTTTTCTGCCCATTTGCCCACATTTTCAAAATCCATTACCACCAAAGCGACAACATGGTCGCGGGTTTCGCCACCCACTGCCATCACATCTCGAATGTAGGGGTTAAATTTGAGCCGTCCTTCAATAAATTGGGGAGAGTACTTTTCACCGTTTACCAGTTTGAGCATCTCTTTGACTCGATCCAGGTAGATGACGTGTCCATCTTCATCAATGTAACCTGCGTCACCGGTGCGGAACCAGGAACGGCCGTTTTCATCTATCCACATGGCACTTAGAGTCGCTTCCGGGTTTTTGTAATAACCCAGAAACAACGTCGGGCCCGTCAGCAAAATATCTCCATCTGGTGAAATT
>CAZPEJ010000710.1:0-2984 GCA_964585465.1 uncultured Ardenticatenaceae bacterium | reverse complement strand
TTGGCAGTCTGTTGGAGAACGGTAAATGGCACGCGGATGAGGCGGATGGAACGGATGCACACAAAGAAGACCAAAGAAAGAACCCGCAAAAATCCGCAAAACCTATGCCATCCACCTTCCATTGAGACTTTTCCGACAACCTGCCAGACAAGACGAGGGTGTTTATGGGCAAAGAACTGGTTGAAAAGCTATTGTCTACTTTCGACAAAATGGAGTGGCCGCGAAACGAACAGGCGGATGCAAAAGGGCTACAAGTGTATGGGGTGGCTCTGGAAAAGATAGATGCAGCCAAAGGGGATACCAAAGGGCTGGTGGCGGCTCTGCGAACGTTACAAACGGCCGATTCTCTCCCGTTTGTTTATGCTGGGGTGGCGTATCTGCTGTTGGCTGCTTCGGCCGAACGGGATGGAAGTTATGCCCCGGAAGGGTTAGAGGCCGCTACGATCTGGCTGGAAAAGGCGCAGGAATTAGCCCCGGATGTGCTGGAAATCAACATGATTGAGGCGTTGGTGTATTTGTACAACGGCCGTTTTGAGGATGCCCGCACGATTTTGGATTATTTGCAGGAGCAGGAACCGGGGAATTTTTACTTACAAACGGCCGAAATCAACTATTGGCGCACCCAGCAAGACGTAGACGAGACCTTACACGCTTTTGAACAGGCCATGCGCCTGGCTCCCACCCATTTACAACGGATACAGTTGCGTCACCAACAAGGGGATTTTTACGCCGAAAACGGGATGCCCGATAAAGCCCTTACCAGTTACAAAGAAGTGGTGCAGGTAGAAAAAGAAAATGCTACCCTGTGGCACAAGATGAGCGTGTTATTTTTCAAACAAGGCAGCCTGCCAGAAGCGGCCAAATGTAACCAACGCGCCCTGCACTTGCAGCCGGACTACCCCGCCGCCCGGCAAGTGGAAGCGGCTATTAAGAGCAAGAGTGGTAAGTGAGGCGTGAAATGTGAACAGTCGTAGCGGCGAAATCGCTTTCGCGCAGTTCACAAATGCGTTCACATGGTTACATTGTTTCAGGAAACCTCTTGCTGTAAAAAGTGCAAAACGGCCGAATACACCTCGTCCGGTGTCAGGTGGCTGGTATCCAGATAAAAGTGGCAAAACTGGCGGGCGTGGGCCAGCCGTCGGTGTTGTTCTGCCAGGCGTTGTGGCCCACCGTCTGTCTGTGGGCGACGGTCGCGCATGTGGGGGTAATCCACGTCCAGATACACCAAAATATCGGGTTTTGTGATCCGCTGCCACATGGTTTGCACATAGGAGTGTTCCTGGGCCGGGTGACGGACGTTATAACCAACGGCCCGTAGCCGTTTTGCCAGGGTGCTTTTGCCAGAAGAACAGGGGCCAACAACGGCGATAAGGGGGATGTTCTTCTCAGGTTCCAACATATTCATCAAAGGGAGTGGGTGACGGGTAATGGTTCGATGAGGATAAATCATAGGTTGTGTTTGAGTGGCTCAAAGGGGTAAGTGTACTTCCAGTCGCCGCACCTCATTGCCGGATTTTGGTAAAACGGCCGCTACCAGGACACTAATATCATCCCGCGGACGGCCGTTGTCCATCTCCACTGCCTCTATCAACAAAGTGTCAGCTATCTGGCGTGGATTGGTTATTTGTTCATCTATAAAACGTTGCAGCGCGGCGACCGGGTCATAATTGGTGCCGCGCCCACTTAAACTGCCCGCATGGCGCAATCCATCGGTAAAAACCACAATGATGGTGCCAATTTGCAGTGGTAGTTCGGTGATAATAGGTTTGGTATGACGATACACCCCCACACTGACAGAGGGTTCGTCCAACAGTTGCAGGCCAGAATCGGCGGTGTAGACCATGACCGGGGCTTCGTTGTTGCGGGAAATGACAAACGTTTTGGTGTGGGCATCTACCGAAAGGATATTGAGTGAAGCACTTACTTTGCCGCCGCGATAGGTGTAGAGGTAATCGTGGGCGGCACGGGCGGCGGCCCCGTCGCGCACCCCTTCTGCCAGCAGTTGGATGGCTTTACGCGCCACCACATTGCTAATGGCTTTGGCCGCTTTGCCACTGCGCTGACCATCCACCAACACCAGGGATAATCCGCCGTGCGGCCGTTCTATCATTTCCAGGGTGTCGCCGCTTTCATTGGTGGCGTATTTGTTGATTTTGGCGACTGCAAATTGTACTTCCATAAAATGCCTTATTCTTCACTTTTGCCCACCAAAAAGGGCGTGGCCTGCTTTCATCCAATACACATCCACCCCGCAAAACCCGATCTGCTCCATCCATTTGAGTTGTTCAAACAAACTCGAAGGTTTGTCCATTGGGTCGGGGTAGTGGTAGAGGTTCCACTTTTCGCGGCGAAAGTAGTCAAAGGTGTGCAGGTTGCCATCTAAAACCACGGTGCGCTGCTGCACTGCCGAATCCCAGGTTTCTGCGGCTATCTTTACGCCCTGTGCCTGGGTTGGTTGCACCACATCTGCCACCAGGAATACGCCACCGGAAGCCAACAAGCGGTACACATCTTGGAATAGTTGCTGTTTTTCGTGGCTGTCCAGGTGGTGAATTGCCAGTGAGGAGACGATGGCGTGAAATGTATCTGGCTGTGTGCGCCAATCGGTGGCTGCCAGATCGAACAGGTGGGTGTGAAAACGGCCGTTATACAGTTGCAACCGCTCTTTTGTCTGCGCCAACATCTCCAGTGAACCATCATACCCAAACCAGGTAGCCTGGGGGTGAGATTGTAAGATGGCCTCGCCTAACAGCCCTTCGCCACAACATAGCTCTAACACTTGAAAGGGGGTTGGTTGGGGCGGAATGAGGGCACAGATAGTTTGGATTTGTAATTCACGGTCGGGCACAAAGTAACGGCCGTAATCTACAAACGTTTGTGAGTCTGTTTCTGTCCAGTGGAGTGCATCTGAAGAAGACATCATTGTCCACCATTTTCTAACCAGGTAGGGAAAGATTCCAGGGAACTGGTAATAAAATTTTCAG
>CAZPEJ010000709.1:0-2990 GCA_964585465.1 uncultured Ardenticatenaceae bacterium | reverse complement strand
TTATTAGCGTGACTGGGGTAGATGCCTGTGGGGTATCAACGGCCATACAAAGCTTTTTGGTCGCGCCGGTAGAGGTTGCCATTCAAGCCCAACCCATTTCCCAGACGGTCAATGAAGGAGCTTCGGTGCTGTTTTCAACAATGGTATCGAGTGGCGCAGGGGCGAGCACCTATGTCTGGCAAGAAAGCATCGATAATGGCGCTACATATTCCAATATTAATGGGGCAAACGCTGCAATCTATGCCATTCCCGCCGCAAGCCTATCTCTTGACGACCGAAAATTCCGCTGCATCGTATCCAATGCGTGCCTCAACGACACCTCTGAAACCGCCACCTTAACGGTAAACTGCAGCGCAACGACGCCCGCAACGCCTGGCGCGATCGCAGGAGGGACACAGCTCTGTCCGAACATGTCGGTGACGTATTCGATAGCTTCGGTTGGCGGCGCGACCAGTTATTTGTGGGAATTGCCCACTGGCTGGACAGGAAACTCAACCGGCACCAGTATTGCCGTAACGACCAACGGAGCCGGCGGCCTGTTGAAAGTTAAGGCAGTAAACGATTGTGGCGCATCGGAGGAACAGGTGCTGCCAATTGCCATCAACCCAAACGCCTGTCGCCGGGCGATGCATTTTGACGGCATGGATGACCACCTTTTAATTGGGCAAAACGGGCAAGCTTTGTCTGGAGACATGAGCCTTTCGTTTTGGGTGAAGCCGGATAGGTTGAATGGTGAACAGACCTTGATTTTTAATGGCCGCGAATTTATCGTCGGACTGAGCAACAGCCAGGTTCGGTACAAGCACTCCGACGATTGCTGTGGCTATGACAATACGGTAGATTTGGTATTTCCCGGCAATCTGGAACTGGGACAATGGGCCCATGTTGCCATCATCCGGGAGACGGCCAATCGTACCGTTCATTTTTACTTGAATGGGAGCTTGGTTCAAAGTCAAACCTATGGAGGCTCCTTTGCTCAACCGGGCGACAACGCCACCAACATGGTTTTTGGCGCAGGGAAAAACGGCGCATGGGCTCATTTCAACGGCGTTTTAGACGAAATAAAGCTTTGGTCAGGCATTCGGACAGCAGAGGAGTTGAAGCAAGACATGGTGTGCAACCCAACAGGCGATGAACCGAATTTGAGGGCTTATTTCGATTTTGAAACCGGTCAACCTTATGGCGACAATGCTGGGGTGACGGATGTTGCGAACCTGGCCAGTGCTTACGGCATGGCATCCGTTCGGAATGTGGCGATGAGCGGCACGGTCTCGAACATCGTGTCTGGCGACCAGCCTTCGTTTTTGTATCAGGATCTGGATGGGGATGGCTTTGGCGGCGCCAAAGCAGGCTGCAACTATACGGGCCCTACGGTGACCAATTCGAGCGACTGTGATGACCAGAACAGCTCTATTAGCCCGGCGGGCACTGAAACCTGCAACGGCATCGATGACGATTGCAGCGGGGTTGTAGACGACCTCCCCAACCTCGTGACCAGCACCAACGTGCCAGTACCTATCCCGGAAGGGCAGACCATTACCTCCACCCTCCTGGTAAGCAGCCCAACCACTTCCCTGGTAGATTTGAATGTGTTGAACCTCCATATTTCCCATGTCTGGATTGCGGATTTGACGGTTAAATTGAAAAGTCCGCAAGGCACAGAAATTACCTTGGTAGATGCCATTTGTGGGGATCAGGATGATATGTTGATAAATTTTGATGACGAATCGGAAGCGGCCTATGGAAGTATCCCTTGTCCGCCGACCAACAACGGAACTTACAGACCCTTGGCACCGCTGTCTGCTTTTGATGGAGAAAACCCAAACGGGACCTGGACTTTGACGGTGAAAGATGTATATGAGGATGCTGGTGTTTTGAATAGCTGGAGCATTCGAGTCCCATCAATTCCCCTTACTTTATATGCCGATTTGGACGGCGATGGTTTTGGAGACGCATCCAGTAGTATACAGGCTTGTACGCCAACGGGAGGTTATGTGGCAGATCCTACAGACTGCAATGACCAAAGCAATCAGATTTACCCCGGTGCCACGGAGCTTTGCAATGGCACGGATGATGATTGTGATGGTTTGCTGGATGAGGGCCTAAGCACCGTATGGTATGCCGACGCGGATGGGGATGGTTATGGAGGGCTTGCCAGCCAGCAAATGGCTTGCAGCCAACCAGTGGGATATGTGTCCAACAGTACAGATTGTGACGATCAAAATCCGGGCATTTACCCGGGCGCCCAGGAATTTTGCAATGGGCTGGATGATGATTGCAATGGTTTGATTGACGAAAGTGTGGGGCCAATTTGGTTTGCGGATACGGATGGAGACGGGTATGGCAATGCTCCGGCATTTGTTCAAGCCTGTGCTCAACCATCTGGCTATGTTGCCAATGCAATCGACTGCGATGACACGAATAGTGCCATTTTTCCAAATGCAACAGAAATGGTGAATGGCCTGGACGACGACTGTGACGGCCTGGTAGATGACTCTACGAGTGTCGGTACGAAAGCGCCGATTTATATAAATCAGTCATCCAGGAGCTTCCAGTTTTCGCTGTTGCCCAATCCGGCGGGAGAATTGTTGCAGCTCGTTTTTTCAGGAAATGAACAGGTGCTTGGCAGGGCGGAGATTTTTAACCCGATAGGGCAATGCGTTCATGTACAGGAGGTTCAGGTTGCGCCCGGCTCGGCAGTTGTCATGCACATTCAAGATTTCCCACAGGGCAACTACTACCTGGTTTTCAGGCGAGCGGACGGGGTGATTTCGGGCAAGCGGTTCATAGTTTTTAGGAATTAAGGGGTGGCTGCAAGAACATCGGCCATTGGTTATACCTGCCAGCCTTTCTGCTTCGCTTGGTCTTCGCCTTTTCCTAATCCTAACATCCCAAGCTCAACGCCGCGCTTGTGTCTTTATGGCCAAGTGCCCATGCGCACAGGACTCCTCCCTTTGCAAATAAATCAAAATCAATGTGTTACAAATAAC
>CAZPEJ010000708.1:0-2991 GCA_964585465.1 uncultured Ardenticatenaceae bacterium | reverse complement strand
GCAAACGATATTCGTCTGAACACGATGGTTACCGGTACGCCCGATTACCAGGCTGGTGGCATCCATATTTGGGGCGGCAACGGCCCTATTGAAGTGGTAAACAATGTGCTGGCACAAAATACCAATCGCGCTTTGAAAGTGGCTAATTTTTCGGAACTTGAGGTTATCAATAATACGATAGTTGGTAATGGAGCTATGGGGATAGAAACTTTCGCCTGGCCGGTTACGCCCACAACACCATACACGGCCTCGGTGATAAACAATATCATCGTTGGTCATACTGAATGTGGCGTTTCGGGATTCAATGGGGTCGTGATGTTTGTGGATTATAACCTGTTTCATACCAACGACACCGATATTTGCCTGGCACCAGCCACTCCACCGTATGCCAATGTTTTTGCCGATCCACAATTCGTTAGTTCTGCAACAGGCGATTACCATTTACAGGGCACATCTCCGGCTATAGATAGTGGTGTTGCTGGCGCAAATATCCCCATGATAGATATTGAAGGAAACGGCCGTCCCCAAGGTGGCGGCTTTGACATGGGCGCATATGAAGCCACCCGTTACGCCCTGTTTTTGCCCATAACTGTTAAGCCAGCCCCTTCACTACCAAATAATTTCACCATCACCACGCGAGAACTTGGGCAAGGTTACCCTGCTTCTGGTGGGGATGTTCATGCGTGGGTATCAGGCAATGATGGTTGGGGTTTTGCCCCACAAGACCCCAATAACGTCACCTTTTATCGTTGGAGCGGGACAGAATGGAACTTATTTCAAACTTTGCCTAGCGGTGGCTGGTACTTTTTTGGCACTGATTTGAAGATGCTCTCCGCAATTGAAGGGTGGGCGGTTGCGCCGCGCACCGGCCAAGGGCCATCTACTTTCTTTCGTTGGAACGGAACACAATGGACAGAAGGGTTATCCATTAACGCGGGTATTACGGCAATGGATTTCCGCAGCAGCGGCGACGGGTGGGCCGTGGGTTATCCACCTTATTGCTGTGGATCACTGTTTTTCCATTGGGACGGAAGTTCCTGGGTACAGCAGGTGTATTTACAGCTCAATTGGCCCGTTGCTGATATTGCTTTGGTAAACAATAACGATGGCTGGGCAGTTGGCTCAACCATTGCTCGTCAATCGGGCAACAATTGGGTTGTTTACGGTAGCCCAGTAACCGAATCGCTAAACGCTATTAGCATGGTTTCAGCCGATGATGGTTGGATTGTAGGTGATTCAGGCACAATTTTACATTGGAATGGGACTACCTGGTCTCCAGTTGTTAGTCCCACCATAGAAGATTTACGCGGCATAGAAATGGTGCAAAGTAATCATGGCTGGGCTGTGGGTAAGAACGACACGATTCTACACTGGAATGGGACGATCTGGTCTCTGGTTACCAGTCCGGTTAATGCAAATTTTAACGAAGTGGATATGACCGGTATCAATGAAGGCTGGATTCCTTACTATCACAGTGCGACCTCTACATATGGGGTGTTGCAGATTACTATGCCATAACCCTTCATTTTTATGGAGTATGCGTCATGAAACGCTTTCTATTTCTGTTCTCCCTACTCATTTTGGTCGTTGCCTGCAATCGTTCGGCACAAACAGTCGCACCGGCTACTTCTATGGCTGTGGTTATGGCAACACCAACGGCCGTCCTTTCACCCACCATCACCAACACGGCAACGCTGTCTCCCCCGCCAACCCCTACCCCTACCCCAACATTGCCTCCCACGCTAACCAACACCCCCACCCCAACGCAAACGCCCACGTCAACACCAACCCCTACACCCGTCTTGCCCTCGCTGGCGGGTACGGCCGTTGTCGCTGTCTCGCAACCGTTGACACTGGACAATGCTCATCAAATAAAGGAACTGGCCCGTTGGGGAAACGGAGCCATCAAACGGGTGAGCTGGTCGCCAGACGGCCGTTACCTGGCAGTTTTTACCGAACTTGGTGTTTATGTTTATGACAACGCGCTACAGCCTATCAGCGTGATACCCGTTACCGGGCCATTCATGCACTTTCTCCAGGACAACACGATTCTCACTGTTGACCGATTTGCCCAGGTCTCGCAGTGGGATGCACCGTCGGGTCAGCAGTTAACTTCCTTCGCAGCCAGCGGGCAGAACACATCTCGCTCTGACTGGCTCTCTTATATCGCCGTCAGCGGCAATGACCAGTTCCTCGTGTTTGCCAACCTCAACAACGAAAATCCATCAGAATCAGGGCTGGACATTTGGGATCTGGCCGCCCAGGAACGTATCCAATCCTTTCCCGGCTGTTATGGAAGTGTGCATATTTCACCCGATAACCAATTTATTGCCCAGGCTTGCCTGGAGCCAACACGAGTTGAGGTGCGCCGGTTGGAAACGGGAGAATTGACACAAAGCTGGCGGGCGGGCGGGGAGTATATCAGTGACATGGATTATAACCCCGATGGTGCTGCTTTAACGCTGATCAAAGGGGGTATTTCGTTCGGGGTGCAAACGTGGCAAATTACGCCGTTGAACCTGCGCCAGGAGCTAACCGATTTCAGAGCTTCGCCCACCGCTTTCAGTTATTCCAGCGATGGCTCATTGCTGGCAATTGCCTACGGACGGGGGAATATTGATTTATACAATGGTGTGAATGGGCAGAAAATAACGACGCTGGCTGGTCATACCGACTGGCTTGAAGATATTGCCCTCTCGCCTGACGGCCGTCTCTTAGCATCGGCTGCCCGTGACGGCACAGTACGGCTGTGGGCGGTGGCTGGCGAGGAGACGGCTGAGGTGGCGCAACTCACCGGTTTTGGCCGCGACCGAGTCACTCATTTATCCCTTTCGGCCGATGATACCCGACTGGCGGTAGCCTACAACAGCGGAATTGACATTTATGAGGTGGCTACCGGCAATATCATCCATTCGTTAACCGGGGGCAGCCAGTTTGGCGTCTTTTCACCGGACGGCCGTCATTTTGTTACCGGCCAGCCCAATGGCCAAA
>CAZPEJ010000707.1:0-2994 GCA_964585465.1 uncultured Ardenticatenaceae bacterium | reverse complement strand
ACAGGAAACAGTGCCGACTATCCACTGTTCACCGTTCACTGTTCACCGTTCACTGTCCACTGAATACTGTTCACCTTCCCCTACGCTACTCCCTCTGTTTCGGCCGTTTGTTCGGCATCTTTACCAAAAAGCTTTTCAAACTCTTCTTCTGTCCAGAAGTTTTCGGGGGCGGTTAATTTGTCTATGTACAACACCCCATTCAAGTGGTCAATTTCGTGTTGGAAGATGCGAGCTGTCCACCCATCCAGGCGCAGGCGAATTTTTCGGCCGTTTCTATCCTGGCAGCGCACCCGAATCGCCTCGTGCCGTTCCACCTCCCCCAGATAACCAGGAATGGAAAGGCAACCCTCAATACCATCAGCCATTTCACGCGACACCCAGATAATCTCCGGGTTGGCAACCACAAACAGTTCACGAGAGTTTTCAATCTCGTTACCCGCTTCATCCTTTTTGGGCAGGCTCTCTATCACGGCCAAACGGTAAGGAAAGTTGACCTGTGGCCCGGCCAGTCCCACACCATTGGATTCACGCATGGTGTCTATCATATTTTCAATCAAGGTTTGGATTTCGGCATCGAAACGGGTTAACGGCCGTACTTTTTGCCGCAAAATAGGGTTTGGTAATTTTACAACATCAATTTTTGCCATATCACCCAGTCATCACATCCCGAATGGGAATCTCTATCTCTTCTTCTGGCAGCGGGTAGGTGGGGGTGCGGGTGGGAATACGCCGTTGTTCATGAGCCTGCTGGTACACATCCAACAACACCGCATACTCTTTGCGTCGTTGTTCCCCCTCTTGAACCCGCTGCCGCACCCGCAACTGCTCCAACTGACGAAAAATGTCGCTTTGAATCTGGCTAGGGTTGGGCACACTCTCAAAAATAATGTCCGACTTGGCCCCGGCCGTTTCAACCACCACTCGTCCATAGTTAAACAACGTAGGCAACAACCCCGGCCGGTCTGCATTGACGTTTTGGATATTGCTCAAGGCGGCTTCTTTGCGGCTCTCGCGGAAACCAAAAGGTAACCGGTCAATATCAATCACCGAACGGCTGGTAACTTGATAGGTGTCGTTGCGCCAATCCTCCATATTCCACACCAGCCAACCCAAATCGGCTAAAAAGAGGACAGAAAAGACCAAAACAATCTCTGCCAGCGTAAATTGGAAAAAAGCTACCAACACGTAAGCCAGAATCAATAAAATTAATCCAGCCCCCACCGGCCAGGCTATCTGCTCAAACAAGATAAAAATGTGTTTGCGATAGGTGATGACTCCGTCTTCTTCCACCCGCCACTGATACCCTTTTCGCAGGGATTCCCAAAAGGAGAGGTCTGAACGGGCCGCCGGGGTATTTTTTTTGCCGTCTGGGTCATCGGCCGTTTTTTGCATGGGGGGAGGGGCCGCAAAATACCCCTCTAACGATTGTCGCATGGCGGCCTGAGTGCGTCCGGCATCCAACGACCTGACACGTTGGCTAAGGCGGCCCAGTGCATCTTTCACCGCGTCGGGGTTGTCCAGGTTGTCAAAAACCAATACCCCAGCCTGGGAAGCGGTGGTGATGCGGGCAGTGCCTATTTTGAACAGGGTGGCTAACAGGGAAGGTTTGGTGGTTTCGACACTTTGCACCTGTTCAATGGGGATTTTGATGTCGTTGACGTGGAAGGTTCGCAGGCTAAATTCGCGGTGAATCAGCCGTTTGTTGGTAATGACAAAGTAGTCGTTTGACCAGTCGAGAAAACGAAAAGCCATCCAGGCCAGGAAAACCAGAGCCAGAATAACGGCCGTTATCCAGGCAATACTGGCCCAGGCCCCCCCGGCCACTGTCAACGCCACATATAACATAACCGGCAAAAACAGCAGCCCCAACCCCGGCACAAAAAGACGGTAGAGCAAAAACCAATGGCTGCGTCGGGCATAAAACTCCACCAGTTCATCGGGCAACAAACTCACTGCGCTACTCTGCCGGTTGGCTTTCATCCGCATTTTTTGGGCTTCCTGCCACCCTTTTTCGGAAAGTCCGGTGGGGACATTTTCCTCGTCGTCAAAACCGGGCTGGAGTTTGGCTAAAGCGGCGGGGTTTTTATCCAAAAAGTGTAAAAAATCGCTCCCTTTGAGGATGAGCAGTTCCCCATTTCCGACCCCACGCACTGTGGCCGGGTGAACATCGGCCGCAAACAGCCAACTATCGTCAAAACAGGTACCAGGCAGGTAAGCAGTGGAACGTTCAATGCGCCCCACAGCGTCCAGGCGGTCGGCCACCAAACGGCCGCTTCGCACAATGTACAAACTGTCTGCCACATCCCGCTGATAAGCCACCACCGCCCCCCGGTCAAACGTATAGGAGTAGCAAATTTGCGCCAGCTGGGTTAATTCAGTTTTGTTCAACCCCGAAAAAATGGGAAGTTTTTGTAAAAATTCTGCCTTACTTGTCATAACTCCCTGCCTTTTGCAAGATTTTAACATAATCTTAGAAAGGTGGGTAGCAGGTAAAGAGATTAGAGATTGCGGATTAGAGATTGGAGATTAGAGATTAGTCAATCTCTAATTCCCTTCAGCAAAATATAAATTTGTGACCTTACGGCGTATCAATAGCCAATTTTTAACCCTGCCAAAAGGCCAGGCGGTGGGTGTTTATCCCCTATGTCACAAGGCCATAGAAATGCGGTAGGGGGGAAACGGCCGTTTCCGACCAGGACAATGCAGCTAACAGTTCTTGCTGTGCCTGTGCCAGTTTCGCCGGGTCGTTGGCGTGAACTTCACCAATGGGCGAACCGGCCGTTACGTAGTCACCAATTTTAGCAGGCAGCACAAAACCCACTGCATGGTCTACTTCGTCCTCTTTCACCAGGCGGCCACCACCCAGCCGCACACACGCCCAACCAATTTCCGCGCTGTTCATGGCCGCCACCCAACCTGTGACCGGGGCCGTGATGGTTTGCACATACCGAGCCTGGGGTAACAAACCTGTGTCATTTACCTGGGCTGGGTCGC
>CAZPEJ010000706.1:0-2997 GCA_964585465.1 uncultured Ardenticatenaceae bacterium | reverse complement strand
GTTCCACCATCGTCAAACCTCCTGTTGTGATTTTAGAAATTCTTTTTGGCTCTTTGGCAACTCAGACCAAAGAGCGTTCACGTTTCACGGCAAACCCCACAAAACCCGAAAGACCCTTCTTTTTCATACAAACCTGGGGCTAAAACCCCAGGTCTTTACCTTAATCCGGCTATCCGCAAACCATCCGCCAAAATAGCTTCCACACGGTCTTCGTGGGTTGTTTCGCAATACACCCGAATAATCGGTTCGGTGCCACTAAAACGAATGAGCAACCACCCATCATCCTCCATCATAAACTGATACCCGTCCAGGGTGCTGATGTTGGTGCATTTGAGGCCGCCAATGGTGCTGGGGCGAGCCTGGGCAACATTGTGGTGAATTTCGGCCGTTTTTGCCTGGTCAAAATAGGAATCTACCCGATGGTAATAATGGGGGCCGACCTTTTCAAACAACATCTCCAATAATTGGGATGGCCTTTTGCCCGTGCGAACCATCATATCCAACAAGTACAACCCGGCCAGAATCCCGTCACGTTCCGGCACATGTCCGCGAAACGCATACCCACCACTCTCTTCGCCACCAATCAAAGCATCCACTTCTACCATCTTGGGGGCGATATATTTGAACCCCACACCCGTTTCGTAAACCGGCACCCCATACAGTTTGCCTAATTTGTTTAACATTTTGGTGGTGGAGATGGTTTTCACAATGGGGCCACGTTCACCACGCACCTCCAGCAAGTAATACCCCATCAACCCATACACCCGCAGCTGATCCATAAACTGCCCATTTTCATCCCCAAACCCGACACGGTCAGCATCACCATCGTTAATAACCGCCACAGCTGCCTGCAACGGCTTCACAAAGCTGAGGCCGTGATCTACATTGGGGGGAATGGGTTCTGGGCGGCTCATATGTGGGTAAATGGGGTTACGTTCGTTATGCACTTCGTGAATCTGGGTTTTACCTCCCCCCAACAGGCGGGGGAACCAGCCCGCCCCGTTGCCCCACATACAATCTACTAAAACGGTAAAACCCGCCTGTTTGATGGGTTCAACATCTATCAGGCGGTGCAGTTGGGCGGTGTAGGCAGGAAAAGCGTCAAATTTGGAAATACGGCCGTCACTCATCCCATCTTCCAACTTCAGCCGTTTCACCCCGGCCGGGTCGGGAATAGCAGCCTCAATCTTTTGCAAATCGTGGGGTGGAATGGCCCCACCGTTTGGATCGCGCACCTTAAACCCACAATCCCAGGCCGGGTTGTGGCTGGCAGTAATGTTAATCGCCCCACCCGCCTGTTTATCTACAACGGCATAAGCAATCGTGGGAGTGGGAGTTGCCCCATCTGTCAGCCAGACATGAATCCCATTAGCCGCCAGCACCTCCGCCGCCGCCGCCGCAAAATACTCAGCCTGGAATCGTTTATCATGTCCAATCACCACCCCTTTATGGGCAATCCCCTGTTGTTGCATGTAGGTGGCAAACCCCTGGGCACATCGGCGCACATTGGCAAACGTATAATCCTCAGCAATTCGCCCCCGCCAACCATCCGTTCCAAATTTGATAACAGTCACCATGAATCTCCTTGGCAGCTATCAGCTATTAGCTATCAGCTTTCAGCTATCAGCTATTAGCTTTCAGCTTTCAGCTTCCCTGCTGACGGCTGACGGCTGATAGCTGACAGCTTCCCTGCTGACAGCTTCCCCGCCGACAGCTTCCCCTCACATCGCAACTTTGCCGTTTTGTAACAGTTTTAGATCGGCATCTACCATCATCTTCACCAGTTCGGCAAAGGTGACAGAGGGTTCCCATCCCAGGTCGCGGCCTGCTTTGCTAGGATCACCCACTAACAAATCTACTTCGGCCGGGCGCATAAAACGGGAGTCTTGCACCACATAATCATGCCAATCCAGGTTGACATGACCAAACGCCAGGTCTAAAAACTCCTCCACCGAGTGGGTTTCCCCGGTCGCCACCACATAATCTTCGGGGGTGTCGCGCTGAAGCATCAACCACATCGCTTTGACATAATCCCCGGCAAATCCCCAGTCGCGCCGCGCGTCCAGGTTGCCCAGGCGCAATTCGTTCGTCAGCCCCAGTTTAATTTTTGCCACATTATGGCTGATTTTGCGGGTGACAAACTCCAGACCACGTCGGGGGCTTTCGTGGTTAAACAAGATGCCAGATGTGGCGTGCATGTTGTAACTTTCACGGTAGTTGACGGTAATCCAATGCCCATACACTTTGGCAACGCCGTAGGGGCTGCGCGGGTAAAAAGGAGTGTTTTCTTTTTGGGGCACTTCTACCACCTTGCCAAACATTTCGCTGGAACTGGCCTGGTAGAAGCGGGTTTTGGGGGCCACAATGCGAATGGCATCTAACATGCGGGTAACTCCCAGGGCGGTGGCTTCGCCGGTAAAAACAGGCTGATCCCAGGAGGTTTTGACGAAGGATTGGGCCGCCAGGTTGTATACTTCGTCGGGTTTATGTTCTTCCAGAATGTGGATGAGGGAAACTTCGTCTAATAAATCCCCATTCACCAGGGTAATCTGGTCTTGAATGTGGGCGATACGGTGAAAGTTGATGGTGCTAGTGCGGCGTACCATGCCTATCACTTCGTACCCATTCTGTAATAGTAGCTCGGCCAGGTAGGAGCCATCCTGACCTGTGAGACCGGTAATCAATGCTTTTGACATTTTTTTCTCCAATGTAAGGTATTTTGGCAAGATTATAACGAAGGTAAAGCAATCGCCCAAGTAGAGGTTATACGGCATTAAGTCATCAATAAACATTATCGGGATTAACTTTATGTCGCGCAGAGACGCAGAGACGCAGGGAGGGGAAGCTCTTTACAACACAGTGAGAAACCTTATTGCCGATAAACTCAAATTAACGTTCTGCTGAAGGGGATTCGAGGTTAGAGATTCCAATCTCTAATCTCCAATCTCCAATCTCCATAAAAATGCTGATTTACACCGTTATGAATAGATCAATACC
>CAZPEJ010000705.1:0-3022 GCA_964585465.1 uncultured Ardenticatenaceae bacterium | reverse complement strand
GGCGTAGCGGTCGGCTCTGGTGTATCAGTTGGTGTGGGAGTGGGAACGGCCGTATTGGTTGGAGTGACAGTTGGTTCGGGTGTGTCAGTTGGCGTAGGGGTGGGAACGGCAGTATTGGTTGGTGTAGCAGTTGGCTCTGGTGTGTCGGAGGGTGTGGAACTGGGAACGGCCGTATTGGTTGGAGTGGCAGTTGGTTCGGGTGTGTCAGTTGGCGTAGGGGTGGGAACGGCAGTATTGGTTGGCGTAGCAGTAGGTTCTGGTGTGTCGGTGGGTGTGGGGGTATCGGTGGGGGTGTTGGTTGGGGTGTTTGTTATGGTGGGAGTAGGTGTTACAGGGTTTGCCACAGCAAAATAAACACCAGTATACTTAACGCCCTGGTTTCGGATTACAGGATAACGGCCGTGTAGCTCAATTTTATAATACTCATACCCTGTTGTGATATTTAATTCCAGAAAAGCTGTTTCAGTCCAATAGTGGTTGGAGCCGTTTGTGGCATTCACAGAGAGGGGCACCCAGACAGTTGTCCATGGCCCGGCCGGAGATTGACTGCCGTAAATGGTAATTGTGGCCTGTTCAATCCAGCCTGTGACCCAATGCGTCTTAAATTTTAAGGTGCGATAGGCAGCCCCGGCTTGTATGACCTGGTAAAGATAAGCGTCAACCCCCCCTTGTCCTGTACCTCCCCCTTGCCCAGACCCAGAAGCAAAACGTGCAGATGTGCCTATGACTGCATCAGGAGATGGGTTATCATCTTTTTGACTCAAAGACCAGTACACATTTGGCCCGGCAGCGTCTGTCCAATACTCTAAGCCGGGTTTAGACGGGTTGGTGAGGGAGCGAAACCAGGGGTTCAGAACCAGGTTGTCCCCTGGCAAAGCAGGCACAGAAAAGGCATAGACAGTAACGGCACCAAGGCACAAAAGGATTAAAAAGAGAGAAAAGTAAATCGGCCGTTTTGGGAACACAGTGTTATCTTCCGTTTTTTAATAGTTGTGGAACGTTCCATTGTGCTGGCACACGACAAAGGCACAAATCAACTTGTTGTAACTGTCTAACAATTAACTGAGAGTATTTTATTGACGTGTTCTTAAAACCTGCTCTAAACGTTCTTAAATTTTGCTTAAAGTAGGGGGTTTGGAACAAAAAAGACCTTTGCCGAGAACAAAGGTCTTTCAAATGAGAGCCGGGCACATTGAGTGACTGCCCAGAGATTAGTTTGTAGTAACGACTTTAGTCACCCAGACCGCCGAAGCGGTTACTATGAACAAAAACAGGAAGTGATTTTTGGATGCTCACTCAGTCAACTATTTGTTTCACAAACCTGTACCCAATTGTCCGTTCAGTGCTCAGGTAAACTGGTTTTTTGGGGTCTTTTTCAATCTTATGTCGTAGATGCCAAATATAAATGTGGACATAATCGGCACTGTTACCAAACGTTCCCCCCCAGATATTGTTCAGGATTTGATTAAACGTAAGTATTTGTCCGGCATGGCGGAATAAATAAGCTAACAAGTTAAATTCTGTTACACTTAACTTGATTGTAGCCCCTTCTACCAAGACACGATGCCCTGCCAAATCAATGCTTAGATAACCATCTTCATAATCAAAGTCGGTCACTTTCTGTGGATAAATTGTGGCTCGACGAAAAATAGCTTGAATGTATGCCAGCAAAATTTGGCTGCTGAAGGGTTTAATAAGGTAACAATCGGCTCCTGCGTTCAACCCCTTGATGATCTCGGTTTCCTCGCCAGGGTTTGCCAACATCACCATCGTTATGTGGGAAAATTGTCGAATTTGGTAGCAGATTTCCCATCCCATACTGTCTGGTAGCGTCATGCTTAACAGAATCAGGTCTGGTCGGTGGGTATAGAACAGGCGTAATCCAGCCAGGGCAGTTTGGGCGGTTATGATCTCTGCCCCTTCTGGAGAAAAAGTGGTCATTACCAACTGGCAGAGATGTGGCTCGCCTGTAATCACCAGCAGCTTTTTTCCCTGAAGGTAGGTTTTTTCTATCGTTGTCACGTTAACACCTGAGGCCTTTTTGTAGGTATGGTAACGATTCAGATATGTGGTGTTTTGCCCTCTGGTGATTTGAACGGATTGGCACTGAAAACATCACACGCTTTTGGGAAGGTGGTATCGCTCAAGGTATTGAGATTTGTGGG
Organism: uncultured Ardenticatenaceae bacterium; assembly: GCA_964585465.1. Classification (GTDB taxonomy): domain Bacteria; phylum Chloroflexota; class Anaerolineae; order Promineifilales; family Promineifilaceae; genus CAZPEJ01. Next base: position 857 of record CAZPEJ010000705.1, on the reverse strand, counting down.
AAGTCACCAATGTATCAAGGTGGTGTGGCGGGCTAAATTTTGGACCACACAAATCATACCGCAAATTGGGCAAAACCACAACTTGTCTGAGATGGTGGGGTGGGTGGGGATCGGCCGTTTTTCGTTTGATTTGATGTGTCTGGCAAGTTCTGAGTTGATAACCTGGTACTGTTTTTGCAGATTTTGAATGGAACGCGGGTTTTGCGGGTTTGATAGGTTTTCGCGGGTCAAAACCAATCCATTGGTGCCATTCAAATGCTTTTGTTTCCTCTTTTGAGAGGTTGGCGGTTATAAATTCGCCCGAATTACCGGATGTCCAAACATCGCCTAGCTAAAATTCCATATTCTTTCAACTGGCGGTGATGTGAAGGCCAAATCTCTGCTTGCAACTTGCCACCCAGACAGGCAAAATAGAGTGGCATGAGCGTCCAATCATCCTTGCTGGCAGAACTACGTGAAAAAATCATTCAACATTTTAATGAGACTGAACTGCGTGACCTGGTGTTTGACCTGGGACTGGATTACGACATGCTTTCCGGTTACAACAAAGGGGACAAAACCAGGGAGTTGATTGTTACCTGTGTGCGGGAAAATCGCCTGCCTGCGTTGCTGGCCTGGTGCGCCCAACGTCGCCCCCATGTGGTTTGGCCTGCGCTCTCACAAACGGCCGTTTTAGGCGCAACCAACCCTTTTTACACAAACGGCCGTATCCATGACCCCCACCTCTTTTTCGGCCGTCAACAACTGCTGCGCGAACTCACCGGTGAACTCAAAAAACGCAGCAGCCTCTCCATCATCGGCCAGCCCCAAATTGGCAAATCTTCCCTGCTCTACTACCTCTACAGCTTGCGCGAACA
>CAZPEJ010000704.1:0-3032 GCA_964585465.1 uncultured Ardenticatenaceae bacterium | reverse complement strand
ATTCGGCGAGCAATTTCGCCCCGGTTAGCTACCAACACCTTCTTAAACATTTTTAACCCTCACCCGCCTGCCACCACGGCTTCCGTTTTTGCAAAAAAGCACTCATGCCTTCTTTGCCTTCATCGCTGGCGCGGCGTTGGGCAATCAGATTGGCGGTGTGGCTGCGGACACTCTCTTTAGGCTGATACGCCACCGTGCGAATTAGCTCTTTGATGGCCGACTGGGAACCTGGGGCAGCCAATAACAGTTGTCCCACCCGTTCGGCCACCTTACCATCCAGTTCGCTCTCTGAAACCACATGCTGCACCAGGCCAATTTGTTGAGCGTGGGCAGCCGAAAACCGTTCACCAGTTAGAAACAGTTCACGGCCGTTTCCGGCCCCGATTTTTGCCAGCACAAAGGGGGAAATCACGGCGGGCACAATCCCCAGGCGGGCTTCGCTGAGGCCAAACTGCGCCTGCTCAACCGCCACCACAATGTCACAACAGCTAATTAACCCCAAACCACCGCCGATGGTGGCCCCATTTACCCGCGCCACCAACGGTTTGGGGCATTGGTCAACCGCCATCATCAGGTCAAAGATGGCTTCGCCATCACGCACATTTTCCGCAAAGGTGTAGTCGGCGGCGGCTCGCATAAAGGAGAGGTCGGCCCCGGCACAAAAGGAACGGCCGTTACCCCGCACCACCACCACTCGCACATCATCACGAGCAGGCAGGGATTGGAAAACGGCCGTTAATTCCTGCACCATCTCTGGAGTCATCGCATTATGGCTTTCTGGCCGATTCAAGGCCACCGTCAAAACGGCCCCCGTTTGCTGCACTTCAACTACACTCATCACACACCCCCTCCCGCGTACAAAACCGCTTCCGCACGATCCTGCATCAACTCCTCATACAAACGGCGCAAATTCGCCTGATGCAAATCACTCACCAAACCATTTAACGGAATCCGGGACTTGCCGCAACTTTCAATCGAAACATTCTGCAACGACTCAACCGGTTTGCCACCAGCAATAACCTGTTCCACCACTTCCCGAATTTTACGCAGATACGCCATATCGCTTTGCAACACAGCTTCCACCTCTCCCCGCAAAATCACTTCCCCATGCCCCTGCACCACACTATCCGGTTTCATAACAATCATCCGTTCCAATGAGCGCACCATGTCCTTGTAACTCCCGTCAAAAATCGTTGGCACCGGCATGGCATTATCGGAGGCAAACAGCACATTGTCGTTGGTCACAAGCACCCCTACCAGGTCTGGGCTGTGCCCCGGCAAATGTTCCAACCGCAAAGTTTTACCCCCCACATGCAAGGTCAAGGCCCCATCCGCAAAAATAACATCTGGCAACACAATTTCCACCGCTGCCAGTTCTGGTGTTTCATTTTTGGCTTCTTCTAACCCGAAACGGCCGATTTCATCCAACAACTGGCGACACAAGGCATGACCAATCACCTGGGCATGGGGAAACCAACACGTTCCCTGGGTATGGTCTGCATGATAATGGGTATTGATAACATACCGCACCACCTGCCCCAGCCGCTCCTCCAAGAACTCCTTAATGGCCTTTGTCTCTTCCGGGAAATAAAGCGTATCAATTAAAACCGCCCCTTCCCTGGTTAAAACCGCCCCAGCCGTCACCTGAGCATATTGCCGACTGGTAAACACATAAATATCGTCAGCGATGCGCTCACGAATCATACCTTCCCCTCAAAACCCATTTGACAAACAAAAACCCCTGATGTCTGTCAGGGGTTTGAAAATCATCTTCACAAGCAAAAAGCATTTCCCTTTCTCTTTCTGTTTGGTTTGCTACAAAAGGGGCCCCACTGTGCCGTGTGAACCTTTATTGTTTGAACCTGCTTGTCGCAGGTGGGGACATTTTCGCGAGGTCTCTGCCTGGCTCAACAGCTACTACATCCCCTCTACGTATAATCAAGTCCCCTAAAGATATGTGTTGGCTCAACATAAATAGCTCATCACGCACACAGCAGGGTTTGAAGGGATACTAACACACTCCAAAGTAGCGTGCAAGGTTGTGTACTCCTTCACAAGCGTCATTTAGCCCCAAAATAGCAGCCCACGCCACCCGGCTTCTGGAGACATACCACTCTGACATCTACCCACTGTGCTGGTTGACTGACAGATTTAATCATTGAATGGTTACGGCAGCGGATGAAAAGCGGATAAACGGATAATACTTGACTGCCCATCCGTTTATCCGTTGCCTGTAGCAGATGAAAATAACATTTGTCAGTCAACCAGACTCACTGTGTACTGCCCACTGTTCACTGTTCACTGTTCACTGTCCACTGTTTACTGATAACTAAAAGGGAATATCATCCTCTTGATGAGCCGGGGAATCTTCATAAGAACCACCACCCGATGTGCCGCCTTCCCCTTTGGCAGACATAAAGCGAATATCGTCGGCGTTTACCTCAAACGATGCCCCAACCGTGCCATCTTGCCGCTGCCACAAACGTGGCCCGCCGGTAGTTGGGTCTGGTTTGATGCGTCCCTCCACCAATACTTTGCTTCCTTTGCTCAAGTATTGGTTAGCAGTTTCTGCCTGTCTGCCCCAAACTGTTACCCGAAACCAGGTCGTTTCTTCTTTGGGTTGCCCACTCGATTTATCTGTCCACCGAGAAGTGGTAGCGACATTGAAGCTGGTGACAGCTTTCCCATCTGGCATATAACGCATTTCGGGGTCTTTGCCTAAATTGCCAATGATGATTAACTTTTGAAACACGGCACATTCTCCTTGATTATAAATTTTAACTACAAAGGGTTGTTGCTGTGGGGATTGGAGGCAAATAGTATCATGCTTTTCTATTTCAGCAATAATGTTTACAGACAGACAACCGCCATTCATATTATAGCACGAATGTTCTAGTTTGCCAAATTTTGTGACGGATTGAGGCACAAAAAAGCTGATAACTGAAGGGGATTAGAGATTGGAGGTTAGAGATTTGCCAATCTCTAATCCCTAATCTCCAATCTCACAATAAAAATGTCAGTTTATGAAGGAG
>CAZPEJ010000703.1:0-3038 GCA_964585465.1 uncultured Ardenticatenaceae bacterium | reverse complement strand
CGCTCGATCACCTGACGTCCTCCGGCTTGGTGAAGCGCCACCGGTTCGGCCAGGGTTCTGTTTGTCAATCAGTGGCATAATCCTGGAGATTGGTCTATCTCTAATCTTCCTGGAGGATACAATGAGTCACAAACAGAAACGGCCGAATCGTGTACAGTTGCCTGGTTGGGTTTGGATGTTTCCTTTTCTGGGGCTGGGGGTGTACCTGATGTTTGCTGCCCCGCCACCCAAACTGACCCCACAAACCGGGGGGGAAGCCCAAAAAGTGGGCAGTGGTCTTTCGCTCCATGAACAGTTGACGGTGGCGGAAACGGCCGTTAAACTGCCCGGTGGGTTTGACGCAGAACGGTTATGGAGCAGTTACGATGATTGGGAACCCGCCATCGCGGCCGCCCCTGGCTCCCCCTACGTCTACCAGATGACCACACGGTACGACGGCCCCAAACCATGCTCCAACTGCAAACAACCAGCTCTCATCTTTCGCAGTTCTAACGATGGTGGCAATACCTGGAACAGTGACCAGTTCCTTTACATCACCTCCAAAACCCAAAACGACCCGATGGTTGAAGTTGCCAGTGATGGCACGGTGTATGTGGCCTGGTTAAACGAATACCGTCCAGGGGTGCGGTTTATGAAATCCACCAATCACGGGCAAACCTGGTCAACCCCCATCAACTTCACCACCAATCGCACCACCCCACGCTGGTCAGACCGCCCGGTGTTACTCATTTCTCCCACTGGTCAACATGTGTATGTGGCTTTTAACGCCAGCGACAGTTATGTGGTGGCATCGCATGATTATGGGCAAACTTTTTCTGCTCCGGTGAAAACGAACAATGACGGCCGTTACTGGTTCCACTCGGCCGGAGCGATTGCCTCCAACGGGGATGTTTATTTTGCGGCTGTGGATTACAGCCAGGATTACACCGGCAATTCAAACATCCATGTCCTGAAGTCTAGTGATGGCGGCGTAACCTGGACAACCATTACATTGGATAGTTCGGCCGAAATGCCAGATTGCCCCTGGGCCGATGGGTGTTATTTTGGGTTTCTTGGCCCGTCGGCGGCTGTAGCAATAGACACAGCCGGGAAAATCATGGTTGCTTACAACGCTGGAAATACCCCCGGCGAACCGCAAACCCTCTATGTACGTACTTCCAGCAACGGGGGCAGTAGTTGGAGCGTGCGGCAAGCGGTGTCGAGTGATGGGTTGGAACATAACGGGTTTCCGGCTCTGGTGACCGGGCCAACTGCCGGGGATTTTCGGCTGGTGTGGCAGGGTAACAACGACGGCCGTACCGATGCCTGGAACACCTGGTACCGCCAAACCACCAACGGGGGCAATAGCTGGAACGCCCCCATTCGTCTCTCGAACGAAACCACAGGTGCCCCTTACAAACATGCCGATGGGTACAACTTCCCCTACGGGGATTATTTAGAAATCGCCATAGACAGCAACGGGGTCAATCACATCATCTGGGGCGAAGGTCTCAGCTACACCGGCCCTGGTGGCACATGGTATAACAAAGGAAATTGAAACATAAGGTTACGCTTCATACTTTGTGTTTCACGTTCAAAGTTCCTGTTGGCAGGAGAAAAAAAAATTATATAATCCTGTGCAGTTGAATTAGTAGCTTCCTTCTGTACTCGGTTTGTGGCTGTAGACAGTATGGAATGTTCATAAGAACGGAGAGAGATCGAAATGACGAAAATTTATGTTGGCAATTTGCCCTTCAGCGCGACTGAGGCAGAAGTACGTGAGCTTTTTGAGCAACACGGCACCGTTGAGTCAGTACAAATCATGATAGACCGCCAAACCAATCGGCCACGCGGTTTTGGGTTTGTCGAGATGAACGCTGCCGATGCCCAATCAGCCATTGAAGCGTTAGATGGTAGTGAGTTAAACGGCCGTCCTTTACGGGTGAATGAAGCCCGTCCTCTAACAGAACAACGCCCAGAACGGCCGCCACGCAGTTTTGGCGGCGGCAATCGGGGTGGGTTTAGCGGGGGCCGAAGTGGCGACCGAGGTGGAGATCGTGGTGGCGGCGACCGCGACCGAGGTGGGCGCGACCGAGGTGGGCGCGACCGACGCTAAAATAAAAAGAGGCGAACCAGTGGTTCGCCTCTTTTTTGTTACGGGGTGGCTGCTGCCGTTGGGGTTTCGGTGGGGGTTTCAGTCGGGGTAGCGGTGTCTGCCACAGTTGGGGTTTCGGTCGGGGTTTCGGTGGGGGTTCCCGTTTCAGTCGGGGTTGGTGTGGCAGTGGGTGGTAATGTCAAAGTGGGTGTGGCGGTAGGGGTGGCAGTCGGTGGCACACCTGTGGCTGTGGCGGTTGGTGTGCGAGTAGCGGTAACGGTGCCAGTTGGTGTATGGGTGGGAGTGGCCGTGCCGGTTGGGGTACGAGTGGGGGTAAACGTAGCCGTTCCTGCGATCCGCTCCCACCACAAACGAACGCTGGCCGGGCCGGTGGCTTCGTAATATTCCACTTCTAACAAAAATTCACCACTTTGAAATAACACATCTGCGGTCACTTCCCGCGAAGAGCCGCCGCGCCACTCGTTAATGATGGTAGTTCCGTTAATGTAAAATCTGGCCCCATCATCCATAATCAGGTGAAAGCGGTAGATTGCGTTGTCAAAACGGAGGATTCGCACCCAGTAGGCGGAAAAGTTGTCTACTGGTACGCCGGTTCCTGGCGAACCTTGATCCCAATTAAAGTTCACATCTGTATCGTACCGCACTAAAACAGGGGCACCATTCAGGTTGTTATTGTTAAAATAAGCCCCTAACCAACCAGCGGGAGTAGCGGCCGGGGTGGATGTGCCGGACACTCTGGTGGCGGTAGCTCCGGCACTGGTGGTGGCGGTGCTAACGGGTCGGCGGGTTGAGGTGGGTGGGATAATCAAGATAGGAGTCGGTGAGCCGTAAACGAATGTACCGGTGGCATGGGGGGGGCGAGGGGTGTTTTGTGGGCCTGGGGTGGCTGTGATGATGTGGGCCGTGGAGTAAGGGGTGCCATTGGCCGGGCCAGGTGGGAGGG
>CAZPEJ010000702.1:0-3046 GCA_964585465.1 uncultured Ardenticatenaceae bacterium | reverse complement strand
GTAAAAGCCGCCATATAATTGGCTTCCTTATTTAACTGTTGCTCAAAAAAGATTGAAAGGTCATCGTTTACCACATCACGCAGAAGAAGTTCATTTGTCATACTATTTTTCTCCACAAATTTATGGGTATGTTTTGTCACGACACGTTTGTATACTTTCAGCCACCCACCACACATACCCTGTCATCCCGCACAATCGGCCAAACGGCCGTACACAATAACAAGAAGTATACCCACAGAGGGCATAAACTGGCATTTTTAGGGTGAGATTGGAGATTAGAGATTAGAGATTGGCCAATCTCTAATCTCCAATCTCTAATCCCCTTCAGCAGAATGTCAATTGATAACCTTATGCAGTCTATATCAAATTTCCCCTCCCCCTCGCTCCTCGCCTTTCGCTCCTCCCTCCCTCTTCACCCCTCTCCCAAAATCTGCTATCATTCCCCTCAACCAAGTGCAATCGGGGAAACAATATGATCTTTACTCCCGAAATGTGGCGCACTGAGGCCACTGAGAAACTCAAAACCCTCCACCATTGGTTTACTCAACGGTTATCACAAAACTTGCCCTATCCTGTTTACAGCACCCTGGTTGGGTTAGCACTGTATCCACCTGTACATATCTCCAGACAGCCCAATGGAATCTGGGCCGTATTAGGAGTTGTGCAGGATGTCACCAACTACACAGACAACTTCTTCATCACGGACCAATTGAAGCAATGGCAAGCCCAGGAACTCCTACCTGATGAAAAAGAAATTATTCAATGGGTAACAGAACAAATAACCCAATACAACAGGAGATGGCAGGCATTTAACCCCATTTTAGATTTTCTCCAGGTCATGTCCATTGCTCAAACAGTCATCCCGGCAACAGAGTGGATGTGGATTGAAAAAGCCTGGCGTGAAGAACATAATCAACTGCAACAGGCGACCCTTTCCGGCAGTGGAGCGATTGCCCAAGGCGAAGGGGCCACTGCTGTGGGAGAGGGCGGAGTAAAAGCAGGGGATGTCGGGGGTAGTATTACAACCATCCACGCGGCTGAAGGGGCTAACGTAATAGTAGGAGAACCATCCCGCCCCCAATCTTACAGACCAGACAAGCGTGTATTGGACGCAGCTATTGCCCGACAAGTACCAGTAAACACCCCTACAGAACTGGTGGCTATGATCCGCCAGACGGATTCAGGAAGATTGTTAGCTGAATTTGACATCAGCGAGGAACAACGGGCAGGAATACAATCTAGTAAACCTTTTCCCCTTTCTTTTCCTGTGGCGACTGATGGAACATTGCGACCAGCAGAGGTGTTTCTGCGAATTGATACCCAGGATTTTGCCCTCCAGGTTTCAGAAAAGAAATTGGAAATTCCCGTCGGGGGGGATTCAATGCCCTGCCGATTCAGCCTTACTCCCCTACGCCCAGGTAAACTCAGCCTCTTATTAGAGGTATTAACCAAAGACCAGATATTGATTGCCCAGGGTACACTGACAACCAATGGAACTGAAACCTTATCTGCCGAAAAAGTTGTCACTTCTATAATGATTTTTGTTATGTCTCCTGCCAGCAAAGGCTCTGGAGAGGGTATACCGGATGAAGGCATCAATCCTTCTAAAGGACCAGAAGGAAGTGGCCCGTGGCAACTGGCAGCAAAACAAGTCTGGTTGCATCAGCTTTATGAAAAGGGCTTATTGGATAGTGAAACATATAAACAGATAGTAAACAACTTTGTTGACCTCAACAGTGAAATAAATCACCAAACCGCAAACAGGCTGGCTCGTGTTTTGAGCAGTGAGGTTTCCTATGGTACAAGATATGCCGCAGCTGAAGCATTAGGAGAGGTTGGGTTTGCTGCTGTTGAACCGTTGGTGGAAATCCTGGAAAAAGCAGAGGATAGTGAAACCCTTCGTTTTGCCATACAAACGCTTGGTCGTATTGGCGCAGTTCAACCCTTGTTAGATGCTCTTCGTCACTGGTATGAACCAGTGCGGGGGATAGCCCGCGCAACCTTAAATCAGAGGGGGTTTATTTTACACCTGCTACCAGACCTTGAAGATGAAAACCCGAAAGTGCGCCAGGCGGCCATTCAGGCAATAACTAGCATTCGCACACAGTATTGGATACCACCCTACGGCGAACCGGAGTGGGCAGAAATTCCGGCTGGGGAGTTTATCATGGGCAGTAACCGTTATGGTAACGAACAGCCGGTTCACCGGGTTTACGTGCCACGTTTTGCTATCGCCCGCACCCCTATCACCAATGCCCAATACCAGCTTTTTGTAGCCGCTACGAACCATCGGGCACCTTACGATTGGCAAAATGCTGGCTTTCCCCAAAACCTGGAGAGCCATCCAGTGGTAGGTATCTTCTGGAATGATGCTATAGTTTATTGCCGCTGGTTGAGCCAGGTAACGGGCCAAGAGATTACCTTGCCTAGTGAAGCTGAATGGGAGAAAGCGGCGCGCGGCGACAAAGATGCACGGGAATACCCCTGGGGCGACACTTTTGACCGATTCCGATGTAACACCTGGGAGTTAGGAATTCACGGGACAACACCTGTCGGTATTTTTCTCAATGGGGCCAGCCCCTATGGGGTATTGGATATGAGTGGCAATGTGTGGGAGTGGACAAGGAGCCAGTACAGGAATTACCCGTACCAGGCAGATGACGGCCGGGAGGGGATGGATAGTGGAGGCTGGCGCGTGTTGCGCGGGGGCGCGTGGTTCGACAGCCGCGACTTCGCGCGCGCGGCTTTCCGCCTCAACGACCTTCCAGTCAACCGTAACGCTTACGGCGGCTTCCGGGTGGTGCGTCGTCCCCCATCTCGTTGACCTCTGTCCACTGTTCCCGGACTGCGTAGTGGTAACGGAGCAGTCCAAACTCGCGCGGAGCGCGACCCGCTAAATTTTTTTATCGGTTTGTTCGTAGTAACGACTTCAGTCGTCTCCACTGCACGCGGCTAAAGCCACCGCGCTAAGAACAACGCCCTGTAAACAGGGCTAAACCGGTTTTAACTGGTGTCGTTCTATAACCCTGTCCGTTTACGGCGGGGC
>CAZPEJ010000701.1:0-3049 GCA_964585465.1 uncultured Ardenticatenaceae bacterium | reverse complement strand
CAACAACTTGTCTGTGCCCCAAAGCTGCTCAAATGGCATATGACTTTTCTTCTCGCTTTTCACCCTGGCAAGGTGGAGTTCGCCAGGGTCGCTTCTCCAGGTATCCTGTCAGGGGGGATTATAACATGGTTACATAACCATCGCAATTGACGCTTGACGCTCCCAGTAAAGTATGTTAACCTGTGCCGCTATGATGCAACAGTGTTCAGCAAGTTATTTGTTACAGGCTTTATTACTCAACCACACCCTTTGTTGTCGGGTTAAGCCTGCACGGCCGTTTTAATTACACTGTTTGATTAGAAAAATGATTAGGAAGCCACAGGAAACCCTCCTGTGGCTTTTTTGTTTTGCATGGGGAACGTATCAAAGGAAACCAGAAAATGACACAACCAAAAAAAGAAAGAATCGGCCGTTTTGATTTTCAAGCCATTGAAGATAAGTGGCGGGTGTATTGGGAGCAGATGAATCTGTATGACACCGGGGATGAACCAGGGAAACCTTATTACTATGTGCTGGATTTTTTCCCTTACCCGTCCGGGTCGGGGCTGTCGGTGGGGCATTGCCGCAACTATGTGCCGACATGTGTGGAGGCGCGGTTCAAACGGATGAATGGGTACAACGTATTGCACCCGATGGGGTGGGATGCGTTTGGTCTGCCTGCCGAAAATTATGCCATTAAACATGGGATTCACCCCAGCGAAACGACCCGGCAGTTTAGCGACAATTACCGGCGGCAGATGAAACTGGTGGAATGTTCTTATGATTGGGCACGGGAAATTAACTCCACGGATCCGGCGTATTACCGATGGACACAATGGTTTTTCCTGTTGCTGTTCCAGCGTGGGTTGGCGTATCAGGCAATGGGCAGCCAGTGGTGGTGCCCGCAATGCCAGACAATCCTGGCAAATGAACAGGTGGAAAACGGCCGTTGTTGGCGGTGTGAGTCGGTGGTGCAGAAAAAGATGCTACGGCAATGGTATTTTAAGATTACGGAGTACGCGGAACGGTTGCTGGTTGACCTGGAAACGGTAGATTGGCCGGAACACATCAAGTTGATGCAGCGCAACTGGATCGGCCGTTCCGAAGGGATAACAGTCAAGTTTAAGGTTGCCTCGGCGGAGCAGCCACACGAGCTACCGGTGTTTACCACCAGACCAGATACCTTGTTTGGGGTGACATTCCTGGTGCTGGCCCCGGAACACCCGATGGTGGCACAAATCGGCACCGGGGAACAGAAAACGGCCGTTTCTGCCTACATCACCCAGGCACAAACAAAAACGGAAATGGAACGACAAACCATTGACAAGGAAAAAACGGGGGTTTTCACGGGTGTTTATGCCATTCACCCCCTGACAGGGCAACAAATCCCTGTTTGGGTGGCGGATTATGTGCTGCCAAATTACGGTACCGGCGTTGTGATGGGTGTTCCGGCGCACGACAGCCGCGATTTTGTTTTTGCACAGCAATTTCACCTGCCTATGGTTGAGGTGGTGACACCAAATGGGCAGGCAAAAGGGGTAGACAGTTGTTACAGCGATGAGGGGTGGCTGATCCACTCTGGCCCTTATTCTGGCATGAGTTCGGCGGCTGCCAGCCAGGCGATAACGGCCGATTTGCAAACCAGTGGCCTGGGGCAGAAACAAACTAGCTATAAAATGCGAGATTGGTTGATTTCGCGCCAGCGGTATTGGGGGGCACCCATTCCGATTGTACATTGTGCTGTTTGTGGCATCGTGCCGGTGCCAGAGGATCAACTACCTGTGCGCCTGCCAGACACCCACGACTTTGCCCCAGATGGAAACGGCCGTTCTCCCCTGGCACGTATTAGTGAATGGGTGAATACCACCTGCCCCCAGTGTGGCAGCCCGGCGCAACGCGAAACGGATACAATGGACGGGTTTGCCTGCTCCTCCTGGTACTTTCTGCGCTTTGCCAACCCCCACTACACCGACGGCCCCTTTGACCCAGAGGCAGTGCAAAAATGGTTGCCGGTGGATCTGTATGTGGGCGGGGCCGAACACGCAGTGATGCACTTGCTGTATGCCCGTTTCTGGACAAAAGTGATGTATGATGCCGGGTTGGTGGGGTTTGTGGAGCCTTTTACACGGTTGCGAAACCAGGGGATGTTGCTGGCTGCCACCGGTGGAAAGATGTCTAAGTCCAGGGGCAATGTGGTAACACCTGACGACGTAATTGCCCAGTTTGGCACCGATGCCCTGCGGGCTTATGTGCTGTTTCTAGGGCCGTTTGATGCCGAAATTATGTGGGACGATAGTGGGATTCGGGGTATTACTCGCTTTCTGAACCGTTATTACCATCTGGCGCAACAGGTCACCCAAACAGGAGAGCCAAAGTCCGCTGCCCCGTTCCAGGTTGTTGAGTCATTTGAACGGGAACGGCACAAGGCAGTGAAGCGGGTGACAAAGGATATGACGGCGTTTCGTTTTAATACGGCCGTTTCTGCGCTGATGGAGTATTTGAACTACCTGGAAACCACCGCCCATACCCAGGCGATTTCAGTCCAACAATGGTGGTCGGCCATCGAAACCTTCACCGCCCTGTTGGCTCCTATTGCCCCATTTGTGACTGAAGAGGTGTGGCAAACGGTGCTGGGGCATTTCCAATCTATCCATCAACAAACCTGGCCTGTTTATGATGAGGCACAAACGGCCGATGTGGAACAAATCTGGGTGATTCAGGTGAATGGCAAGGTGCGCGACCGGATGAGTATTAAAGGGGATGAACCAGAGGCGGTGGTGCGGGAAACGGCCGTTGCCAGCCCGGTGGTACAAAAATACCTGAACGGCAAACCCGTCCGGCAAATCATTGTAGTGCCGGGTAAGTTGGTGAATATCGTGACCTAAAGGGGGGTGGGAGGATAACGGATAACGTATTGCGTAGGTATTACAGAATAGACATTATCGGAATTAAGAAAAATCAACCTCATTGCGTCATGCTGAACGAAGTCCGCGAAGTGAAGCATCCCTTATATCTAGAGATAAATAGGATTCTTCCCCTTCGACCAGGCTCAGTGCCGCAGACTACGCTC
>CAZPEJ010000700.1:0-3051 GCA_964585465.1 uncultured Ardenticatenaceae bacterium | reverse complement strand
GGCATCCGGTGTAAGGCATACAGGTCGCCAGGGGAGAGCAGGTAACGGGCATCAGCCAGGGGGCGCAACTGCTCATCTACCAGCAGTTCATAGGGCAAACGGCACGCCTGGGCGCATTGGCCGCGATTGGCACTACGCCCGCCCCACGCCTCCGAGGAAAAACATTGCCCGGAGTAGGAGACACACAACGCCCCATGCACAAACATCTCCAGCTCACAATCCGTTTGGGCACGTATGGCCCGCACCTCGTCTAGCGAAAGTTCCCGCGCCAGCACCACCCGGCTCACTCCAAACTGCTGCGCCAGTTCAATGCCCTCCGCGCTGGTCAGGCTCATCTGGGTGCTGCCGTGAATCTCTAGCTGCGGGGCAATTTGCCGCGCCAACTGGGCAATACCCACGTCCTGCACGATGATGGCATCGGCTCCAGCCTCGGCGATAGCTGCTAGCGTTTTGGCTGCTTCGGTCAGTTCGTGGTCAAAGACCAGGGTATTAAAGGTGACATACCCTTTCACGCCGCGCTGGTGCAAGGTTCGCATCACGTCGGGCAGTTCGGTGAGGGTGAACCCCACTTTGGCGCGGGCAGTAAAATGTTTCAGGCCAAAGTAGGTGGCATCGGCCCCTGCCTCAATAGCGGCTTGTAACTGCGGCCAATACCCGGCCGGGCTCATAATTTCAGGTTTAACAGGTCTGTTCATTGATGATTGATGATTTTAGATTGACGATTTTGGGGAGAGTGTAACAAAAGTGAGAAGAGAATGGTAGGTGGGCATTTTAGAGGCTATTAGGAAATTACTGTCGCTAAGAAATTTCTACACTCCGATTGGCAAACCCAGCCTTTCATCAATCCATTCACGCAGCAGTTCGGCCGTGCTGATGCCGCGCTGGTTTGCCAGGTTGGTAGGAAATATCGTGCAAAATTTTGATGGTACAGTGATGAATTATCCTGATGGTCAGGTAGCTAATGAGGGGGTATTGTGCAGCTCTTCTCGAATAATCCGCCGCAAAACATTTTCCAGTTCATCACGTTCCATAGCTTGCCGCAATGTATCATTAATTAATGTTTGATACCCGCGTTCACCTGCCTTAGCCCGAAAATACTCAATTAACACCGTATCCAGTAGAATGGTTACACGCCGTTTGCGTGGGGCAGGTTTCAGGTTTACCCGAAAGGTTGCTCGATCTAGATCGGTTTGTGTGACTTCAGGGTATTCATCATCCTCCTCAAAAATTGGAGAAGAATAGGAGTTGTTCATCTTTATTAGCCTCCCGCATAGAAATAATACGAATTTCATCTTTAGATTTAGCTCGTGCCAACTGAATCGGATGAGCTAGATTATGTGTATGATGATGCACATGTCAACTCTGACGGCCGTTTCTCCTCACCCCCTCATCACATCTGGCAACCAATCTGCAATCTCGCCCGCCAGCAACCCTCGGTCAGCAGGGAAACGGGAACCTGCTGCGCCGTGTAGATAACTGCCCAAAACGGCCGCTTCATACGCCGCCAACCCCTGGGCACACAAACTGGCAATGATTCCAGCCAACACATCCCCACTGCCAGCCACCGCCAGAGCAGGATTGGCAAAGGGCAGAATGGTACAACGGCCGTTCCCCGCCACCACCGTGTAAGCCCCCTTTAACACCACCACATGCCCCCACTCCCTGGCTTTTTGTTGTGCCAGTTCAATCCGATTTATGGTTTCCATAACCGCCAAATCCCCCACTAGCCGCCCCATCTCCCCCGGATGCGGAGTGAGAATGGTGTTTGGGGGCAATTTTTTGTGCCACTCCGGCCAGGTTGCCAGGATATTCAGGCCATCGGCATCCACTACCAGGGGTGGCAACGCAGAACCAGCCAGCAAGGTTTCCAGGAAACGCGAGGCATGACCTAACCCAGGGCCGACCAGTAACGCTTTTCCCCCAGCTTGTTGCGCCCAGTGAGCCGCCGCCTCCCCCAAAACTTCTTCATCTGGCACGGGCGGATAAGTGGCTTCTGGCAATTGCCCGGCAAGGGTGGGGCGAATAGCCGCAGGCACCAACAGAGCTACCAGCCCGGCCCCGGCGCGGTAAGCCGCCCGCCCGGCCAGCAGGGGTGCCCCCCAGTAATGGCTGGAGCCAGCTGCAATCACTACCTTGCCAAAACTGCCTTTATGCCCGTCAAACGGCCGTTTGGGTAACAAAACACGAGCCAAAACAGGTGTTGCTACTTCAACCGGCACCTGTTCCACTGCTTTTGTGGCAATGCCGATGTCCACCACAACCAGTTCACCACAAGCTGCTGCTCCAGGGAACAGAAAATGCCCCCGTTTAGCTCCGGCAAAAGTCACTGTCAAATGGGCTGGCACAGCCGCCGCATCCAACGCACCGGTGTCGCAGTTGAGGCCGCTGGGGCAATCTATGGCAACGATGAAGGGGTGAGGGGGACGGGGGGCGGGGAGCGAGGGGCGAAGGGGGTATAAGGTAACTGGTTCTGTGGATTCGGCGGTGGCCGATTGACCTGCCTCGATACCTGCCTGAACCTGGTGTAACAACGTTGCCAGTTCGCCTGTGATAGGGCGAGAAACACCTGTGCCCAACAGCGCATCTATCACAATGTCGCTGAGTGCCAGACGAGTACGCAACACGCGGAAACGTTGATCCAAATGAGCTTCGGCGACAAATAACGCTCGTTGCAAAACCTGGGCATAATTGGGGTCGCTGGCAGGGTCGCGTGGTTTGCTGAGGTAAAAGGCCACATCGGCTCCAGCCTGGGCCAGATAACGGCCCGCTACCAGGCCATCCCCACCATTATTGCCAGGGCCGACCAACACCAATACTCGTTTGCCGTTTACATCTTGACGTGCCAGGATGGCTTCGGCAGTGCCTTTACCCGCCAGTTCCATCATTTGAGCGTAGGAGTGACCGGCAGCATCGGCCGTTTTTTCAGCCTGCACCATTTCCGCGACGGTAAAAACTTTCATGGGGATGTATTTTTGTGACGCAACCATCACAAATCGGGTCTTTCGGATTTTGTGGGGTTTGTCGTGAAACGTAAAACGTAAAACGTGAAAT
>CAZPEJ010000699.1:0-3054 GCA_964585465.1 uncultured Ardenticatenaceae bacterium | reverse complement strand
GACGTTGAGTGATTGCCCTTGACCATACATGGGCAGGAAAACGGCCGAATCACACGCCGCCAACACTGCTTTCGTAATGCCGTGATCTTCATGCCCCACCACCAGGCATGTTTTTTCTGGATAAGGGGATTGGTGATAGGGAACGGCCGTATCTGCCAGTTCTACCGCCAGGATGTGATACCCGGCCGTTTTCAGGCCAGCAATCGCTTTGAGTGGGTCTGGTTCGTGCCGCCAGGGGATTTTCAGGCTCTTAAAACGGCCGACTTTATCAATCGTAGGGTGGGGCGGGGTGGGGGTAATCCCGCTTAAAATCAGTTCCGTCATACCTGCCCCATCTGCCAGACGAAAAATAGACCCCACGTTGGCCGGATACTCCACACTTTGCAACAGGGCCACCAGGTCGAAATTCGGCCGATTTTCCCGTTTATAATCACGCAAAAAACGTTTTAGATCTGTTCCGATTAAAGGTTTCATAGGGATGATTCTTCATTCGTTTGGGAGATTTGAGATTGGGGATTGGTAATCTCTAATCTCTATGAAGGTAATCGTAATCGTTTCTTAAGATGTGAGCAAGCCACCCGTAAGCCAGTCACCATAAGATACTGTGCGGAAGGAGATTTGAGGTGAGAGCTTTGTAAATTCCCGCTACAGGTTTTTGAAGATATGTTTCCTCTGGTAATTCCCCACTGATTACCAGGCACTGCTTACTGAGTACTGATTACTGGTTACTGATACTAATCGGAGGTAGATTCATCATGAAAGGGTGGTTAAGGTTTTTTTTAGTTCTGTTTATTGGATTGGTGGCCTGTTCGGCCGGGGTGGGGGATGAACCGGCCGCCAGTGAAACGGTAAACGATGTAGGGGTTGGCAATCCCGTTGTGGCTGAGGACGTGGCAGAAGAGATAACGGTCGTTTTGCCAGCCGTGGAGTTAGAAAACTTGGGCACAGCACCAGAAATTACCAATGAAGTATGGATTAACAGCGATACGGCCCTCACGCTGGAGGGTTTGCGCGGCAAAGTGGTTTTGGTGGAGTTTTGGACTTTTGGCTGTATCAATTGCCAGCATGTCATTCCCTCCCTCAAGGAGTGGTATGGCAAATATAAAGGGGATAGTTTCGAGATTTTAGGCATCCATTACCCCGAATTCCAATATGAAAAAGAATACGATAACGTCGTAGAGGCCACCCAACGGTTAGGGATAGAGTATCCTGTTGCCATAGATAACGACGGAATTACCTGGCGGGTTTACCAGCAGCGATATTGGCCCACGCTCTATCTGGTGGATAAGTGGGGCAACATCCGCTACAAACACATTGGCGAAGGGGCCTATGACAAAACAGAGGCGGCCATCCAGGTTTTAATGGCAGAAGTTTATCCGTAAGAGACGCGGATTAAATAACCTATAAGGGATTACAGATTGGAGATTGGAGATTGAACCAACCGCTAATCTCCAATCTCTAATCTCGGTTCTGCAAGTTGTTTAGTTAGAAAGGTTTCTCGCGCAGAGGCGCAGAGCCGTAGAGGGTTTTCCTTCTCTGCATCTCTGCGCCTCTGCGCGACATAAAGTTAATGCTGATAATGCCTAATAGATAAACGGATGGAAAACGTCAAGTTTCGGGCAAAAATAGGTGTAAAATAAGGCGTAAGTGGTTACGCCTTTTTGTTTTTTGGGATGATGGGGTGGGATTAACTACAGATGGGGCGGAGATGACGGATAGACACGGATTTTTGACTTCTTCCCTCTGCGTCCCTGCGTCTCGGCGCGAGATATATTGCATAAGGTCATAAATTGACATTTTGCTGAAGGAAATGAGAGATTGGAGATTTGCCAATCTCAATGAAACTGTTAGTTTATGCCCTTTATAGGTATATAAAATTTGAGCAGGAGGAACCCAATCAATTGCCGATAGAAAAACTGGAGCCGGGAACGGCCGTTCCTAGCCATCACATCTTACCCAACCAGATGACCATTGTGCAGGTGGGCGGGCAAAAAATACTCCTCACCCGCGTCCAGGGGCGTGTCTGTGCGGTACATTCCCGATGCCCCCACGCTGCCGCTGATCTGAGTCAAGGGACGTTATACAACGGCAAATTGGAGTGCCCCGATCACCATTATGTCTTTGATGTGCAAAACGGCCGAATTTTATGGCCGCCAGATGAGATGTTGCGCCTGAGACGGTATGAAGTTACAGAAGAAAACGGGCAGGTAAACATAAATCAGGTTTAAGGGGGAATGTAGAAGATGAAACGAAAATTGGCTTTAACCTTGTTGTTCCTGGCGTTTTTGGCCTCTGTCCTTTTGCTTATTGCCGAAATTGTGCAGCCTGTCCAATCGGTGCGGGGCAAAAATTCGGCCGTGCCTTTGTCTGGCGACCTTTCCGTGGCGCAGCAGACCGCTCAAACCATTGCCCTGGCAGATGCCCAGGTGCAGGGTTATCTGATGGGTGGCCGTTCTGAGGTTTTTGGCGTGCGCCATGTGCCTTATTCTGAAGATGGATTGTGTCGGCCAGATGGGTGCTGGCAGGTGGAGATTTACCGTTTTGATACCAATACGGCCGTTTTAGCCCTCATTCACCAGGAGCAGGTGGTACAAGTTTTGCAACTGCCTGGAATGCAACCCGGCATCAACCAACGACTGGCAACCCTGGCCTTACACATCGCAGTTAATCACCCCACCGTTATTGCCGCCCTGGGGTACAAACCAGACCCCACCGGTGTCACCCCCGTGCAGGCAGGTTTGGCAAATTCCACCTGTGACCAGGGGCATCTCTGTGCTGGGGCTACCTTTCGACAAAACAATCGTTTTCTTTGGGCAGTGGTAGATTTGACCGAGGAAAAGTTGGCCGGGATTGCCTGGACAGAAGCAACGGCCGATGACCCCTTCACCCCTTTTATTCCGGCTGGCTGCCCCGCCCCCGGCCATGTGGAACGGGATGGCTGGGAGTTGGATTACTGGACAACTGGCACTGACGGTTTTGAAGTGTTCGACGTGTATTTTAATGGGGTGATGGTCTTAAAAGGGGCTAAACTGGTAGAGTGGCATGTGGATTACA
>CAZPEJ010000698.1:0-3073 GCA_964585465.1 uncultured Ardenticatenaceae bacterium | reverse complement strand
CCAACCGCCAACAAATTCTCCCGCGAAAACAACCTCACACCACACCTCCCTCACCACCCCTACCCCCTACTGTCCACTGTCCACTGAGTACTGTCCACTGTCCACTGCCCACTACCCACTCCCCCCTCACTCCCCCGTTTCTCCACACCACTTCCACTCCCCATCCTCATCCACCACCCGATAAGACACCAGGGGAAACTCCGTTTCCTCCGTGCCATAAAGAGCCACAATCTTCCCCTGGCAGGCCACCGTTGTACTGTCTGCTACCTGTTCACATACCATCCCTTCCAGGTGAACCCCACTCACACTGGCAAAGGTATTTGCCTCCCGTTCCAGGTCTGCTTCCATATCTGCACACAACAAACTGCGAACCGTCTCGGCATCTCCGTCCACTTTCGCCTGAAGATAGGTTTCAACCGTTTCGGCTGGTGACACCGCGTTAGCACAAGCCACAAGGCTCATCATCCATACAAGTAAAAACAAGATCATCCGCTTCATATTCCACCCATCCTTCTGCTGCTACAACGGGCGGGTATTATACTGCCATCGCCCAATACAACCACCATCACCAAAGCATTTTGACAACAACGTGATAGAATTAAGGGACACTCAATTATCAAAACGGCCGTTTATGAGCAATTTTTGTTCCCATTAAAGGAGAAACCCATGTTATACGGATACACTGGCAAGATTTTACATGTCAACCTGAGCAATCACACCATTGAAACCGAACAACCCAGCGAAACCTTTTACCGCCAATACATAGGCGGCAGCCTGTTGGGCATGTACTACCTGTGGAAAAACACCCCGGCCCAGGCCGACCCCCTGGGGCCAGACAACACCCTTGTTTTTGCCGTCAGCGCCCCCACCGGAATGCCCGTTAGCGGCCAAAGTCGCTGCACAGCCACCTGCAAATCCCCCAGCAGCGGCGGTGTAGCCGATAGCCAGGCAGGGGGCTTCTGGCCCGCCGAGCTAAAATACGCCGGGTTTGATGCCATCGTCATTTATGGCGCATCCGAAACCCCTGTTTATCTGTGGATCAACAATGGTCAGGCAGAATTGCGCGATGCCTCCCATCTATGGGGCAAATTCACCTTTGAAGTGGACGAAACACTCCGCACCGAGTTAAAAGACAAAAAAATAGAAATTGCCCAAATCGGCCCGGCCGGAGAAAAAATGGCAAATTTCGCTGCCGTCATGAACATGAGCAACCGAGCCTGGGGGCGCACCGGTGTCGGGGCCGTCATGGGCAGCAAACGGCTCAAAGCCATTGTCGTGCGGGGCAATCAAAAAGTAGAACCCGCCCGCAAAAAAGCCATTGCCGCCCTCTCTAAACAAGGTTCCCAGGGTTTAGAAGGCAATGCAGATGTTTTTGGTCTGGGCAAATATGGAACGGCCGATACCGTGTCCGCTAACTATGGTGCCGGGGGGTTACCCACTAACAACTGGGACTCCGGCGTAATGCCTTCCCAAGAACTGGCCGATGCCATCAGTGGTGCCCGCCTCTACGACGAACTGTTAAAAGGCGCAGAACAGGGACGGCAAGATAAAGACGGCCGTGATACCTGTTACGCCTGTGTGGTACGTTGCAAACGGGTGGTAGAGTCAGAATGGCGCAGCCAACAGGGCACCCAGGCCCTTTTGCCCGAATATGGTGGCCCCGAATATGAAACCCTGGCAACCTTCGGCTCCTACTGCGGCGTGAGCGACCTGCACGCTGTCACCTACGCCAACCAGTTATGCAACATGTACGGAGTAGATACCATCTCCTGTGGAGCCACCCTTTCCTGGGCGATGGATTGTTACGAAAACGGCGTGTTTACCGCCGAAGAGATGGACGGTATCGCCCTCAAGTTTGGGGATGCCGAAGCCATGATTGCCATGTTAGAAAAAACCTTAAAACGAGAAGGGTTCGGCAACTACCTGGCCGAAGGTTCTGCCAAAGCCGCCGATTTATTGGAAAAGGGGCACGACTATCTACTCACTATCAAAGGTCAAGAAATGCCTGCCCATATGCCCCATGTCAAACGGAGTTTGGGCCTCATTTATGCCGTGAACCCCTTTGGGGCCGACCATCAATCCTCTGAACATGACCCCATGTACGCCCCAAAATCTTATGAAGGAACGGCCGATGCCCCAGGGTACAAACGTTTCTTGGGCCAGATTGGTCTGAACAAACCCCAACCCGCCAAAGCCATGAATGCAGAAAAGGTGGAATTTGCCCTGAAAACCCAATATACCTACAGTGCCACCGACACCATGTGTGTCTGCCAGTTTGTGCATGGGCCGGGTTGGCAGTTGTATGGGCCACAAGACATGGCAGATTTGTTGTCAGCAGCCACTGGTTGGGAGGTAACCGTGGACGAAATTCAGGAAATCGGCCGTCGCCGTTTGAACCTGATGCGTGCCCTCAATGCCCGTTACGGCCTGAAACGAGACCAGGACACCCTGCCCAAAAAGATGTTCCGCAAAGCCCTTTCTGGTGGCCGCAGCAACGGTATCGTCCTGTTGGAATCAGAACTAAACCAGGCATTGGACATGTATTTTGAGCAAGCCGGTTGGGATCAGGCAACTGGCATACCCACCCGGCAGACGTTGGAAAGCTGCGACCTGGCCTGGGTAGCCGACGATATGGGGTTGTGAAACCAGCGTGAATTCATCTCAATTGTAAGTATCACCCCTTACCATCGTCTTGTAGACAGGGGTATTTTCATCCGATAGAATACCCTTTTGTTCTCAAAATTTTACCTTATTGTCACCTTTTCAGGAGGTTATTACGGAATGAGCCGTTCAAAATCGAAATTTGGTTTATTGTTAATCGTTTTGTTATCGCTTGGTTTGCTCCTCGCGGCTTGTGGCGGGGGAGATGAGGATGCCACCCCGGCAGCCACTTCTGCGCCAGAGTCCACAGATGCTCCGGCCGCTACCAACACCCCAGCCCCCACCAACACCCCCGCCCCAACCAAAAACCCCGCCCCAACCAACACCCCAGAACCCACCGCCACCCCAGACGTATCCCCAAATTTGCAAGAAGTCACCCCTGTCAATTTTGGCAACACCGGTGGTTAACCCG
>CAZPEJ010000697.1:0-3079 GCA_964585465.1 uncultured Ardenticatenaceae bacterium | reverse complement strand
GTGATAAATTAGACATGATTGGAATTAACTTTGTGTCGCGCAGAGACGTGGGGACGCAGGGGGGAAAGGCCCTCTGCGGCTCTGCGCGAGAAACCTTATTTCCGATAAACTTTGTTGTGTCAAATTTGGAGGGATGATGAGACGATTGATACTTTTTTGTGTGGTGGGTTTGGGGTGTTTGTTGGGGCAGCCCGGTGTGATGGGGCAGGAAACCCCTACGTTGTTGATCACAGAAGTTTTTTATGACACGCCGGGTGATGACCAGGTGGAGGAGTGGATTGAGGTGGCGAATGTAGGAACGGCCGTTTTGGACATCTCTGACTACAAAATTGGAGACGAGGAAACTGCCAGTGATAACGAAGGGATGCGCCGTTTCCCCGAAGGAACCAATTTGCAGCCAGGCCAGGTGATGGTGATAGCCCAGACTGCTACTGGATTTGAGCCGCTTTTCGGCCGTTTACCCGATTACGAACTGAGTGACAGCCACCCCGATGTGCCCGACATGCGCCCCTATCTGTCATGGGCTACGGGCGATATTGCCCTGGCGAATAGTGGGGATGAACTGGTGCTGCTCAACAACGATAACCGCTATGTAGATGTGATTAACTATGGCGAAAGTAGCCGTTTCTTCAGCCCGGCCATTGGAGATGTGTTGACTAATCAGAGCATTGAACGGGTGCCAGCCGCCTGTGATACCGACACCGCTGCCGACTGGCAACCCCAGCGTGAACCCACACCGGGGGTGGTTTTTTTAGAGGGTGATTGTGCCACACCCCAGGATTCGGCCGATTTTCCCATTTTGCCGCCCATTGGCGAGATTCAGGGGGAAGGGAATGTCTCCCCGTTTACCAATCAAATTGTCACCTTTCGCGGGGTGGTGACGGGCATTTTTTCTGACCAGAATACACGGGGGATTATTTACCACACCCTGTTTGTGCAGGATTTACCCGGTAGCGAGGATGGCAACCCGGCCACGTCTGATGGTATTGCGGTGTTTACCGGGCAGGAACGGCCGAATCTACTCCCCGGCGACCAGATTCGCATCACAGGCAAGGTTACTGAGTTTTTTGGTTTTACCGAGGTGGAAGATGACGGGTTACAAATTGAGGTAGAGGGGCGAGGTGTGCCACTGCCGCCGCCAGCTCTAGTCAACCCACCCGCCGATAACACCGCCCAACCCCTCTATTTTGAACCATTTGAGAGCATGTTGGTATCGTTAGCCCCGGCCCAGGTGGTTGGTTCGACGTTTAGCGGCTGTAGTTTTGCGGTGGTGCGCCAGGATAGCAACCAGACGCGCCTGGTGCGGCAGCGTAATGTTGACCCCATTGGTCAAATTGTTCCTATTTTGCACACCAGCGACAGTGATTGCACCGGGTTTCCCCACTTAAAAACGGGGGATCGGGTGGAAAACATTGCTGGCCCGCTCATTTATAATTTTGACCAGTTCAAGATTGTGCAGCAGGATAGTTCTGCCCTGCTAATTCTCTCTTCGCCCCTCGTTTCTCTGGTTTCTCCCCCGGCCCTGGCTGCCGGGCAGTTCAGTGTTGCTACCTACAATGTGGAAAATTTGTTTGATACAGTGGATGATACGGGTGATGAGGCTGAACCGAAGTTGTCGCCGGAGCAGTTGCGGATCAAGTTGACCAAGTTGAGTTATCACATCAGTTTTAATTTGGGTTGCCCAACGATTTTGGGGATACAGGAGGTGGAGAAACGGCCGTTATTGGAACAATTGGTGTCTCAGGTGGCAGCGACTTGTCAATTTACCTATACGATCACCCATTTTGAAAGTGCTGACGGCCGGGGGATTGACCTGGCTTTGCTCACCGACCCCAACCGGGTGCAGGTGGTAACGGCCGAACTGCGTCAAACCTGCTCCCCCATTGAGACGGAAGCTGTAGACACAACCATAGATTGCCCGGCCGGGCAGTATCCCTTGTTTTCGCGTCAGCCGTTGCTGGTTTCTTTACTGGTAGATGGGCAGCCGTACACGGTGATTGTGAACCATTTTAAGTCCAAACGGGGTGGTGAGGATGATACTGAACCCGAACGGCTGGCACAGGCGGCTTTTATGAATACGTTGGTGGATGAACTTTTAACGGCCGATCCGCAAGCCCGTGTGTTGGTGACAGGGGATTTGAACGATTATGAGCTGTCGCCGCCGTTGTTGACCATGACCAGTGGAAACGGCCGATTATTTAACGTCTTATCCCGCCTCCCACAGGCGGAGCGATACAGTTATATCTTTGCCGGGGCGGCCCAATTGCTTGACTACATTTTGGTATCACCTGTATTGGTAGATGAAATTGTGACTATCGCCGTGGTGCATACCAACGCCGATTACCCAGACCTGTGGGGTGAAGACATCAGCCCGGCCTATTTGCCCTATAAATCTACTGACCACGATACGCCGATTCTTATTTTGCAGGGAACGGGTACGGTTGTGTCTGTGCCAACGGTGACATCTGTGCCTTTGGTAGTGGAACAGGGTGGCGGTTTTAATGTTTGGTGGCTGTTGATGGGTGTGGGAGTGTTGGGAACGGCCGTTTTCCTGCTGTTGCGCCGCCGTGTTTGATGATTGGCTCGCGCGGAGGTGCGGGGGTGAGAAGAAAACTCTGCGTCCCTGCGCGGGCAAAAAGGAGTCGTGAATCCATGAAAAGATGGCAAATGATGTGGACGGCCGTTTTGTTAGTTCTTACGGCTTGTGTGGCCGGGCCGGGGGACGAACCACCTCCGCCTGTTTTACCAGAGGAAACAATGACCACTCCCCCTGAACCCCAATTTGTGACCAGTGTGCGAAGAGTAGACGACGTGATGGTGGTTATAATGGAAGGGGATTCGGCCGTTTTGGAGATTAACAGCCCGTTTGGTGTTGGTGGCGGCACGGTGGGGTTGGTTGCCGGGGATTGGCCCCAGCCGTTGACGTTACGTTTACATTTGTCAGGGTTGGAGCAATTACAACTGGTTTATGGCGAGGTGATGATTAGAACGGCCGTTTCTGCCCTGGATGGTAGCAGCCGCCAAACGGTGATCCTGGGCAATGGCGGCGAACAGATGGTAGAGCCAGGTAGCCCTTATT
>CAZPEJ010000696.1:0-3093 GCA_964585465.1 uncultured Ardenticatenaceae bacterium | reverse complement strand
AACCAATGAGCCGTAACAGGTTGACAATGCTGCGCCGTTCAACGGCCGTTTCCGGGTAACTCTCATTAGAAATACGATCCTGATAATAAAGTTGAATGTCTGCCAGGTAGGCAAATAGCTCCAACAGCACCACGCCTGGGTCATTGGCCGATTGGTCTGTCCAGGCAGGCAATTTTTCCCGCGCCAGTTCCAGCAATGCCAGGCGCAATGAGTCGTAATCCTTATTGGTGTAGTTAATCTGAAGACGGCCGTTTCCGTTCATGTTATCTTCCTTCACACAACCCCCACGTTCACCGGCACTGCCAACAGCTGGAACTGTTGAGTTTGCCGCTCCACATACTGTATTTCAATCGTCAAGGTACCCTCTTTTTGGGCCACCTGCACATTTTGTAACAACACGCGGGGTTCCCATTTGCCGATGGCCTTGCTAATTTGATGCTGCACAATGGCGCGCAAAACCTTGTTGTTGGGATCATGTACCAGCTGCCAAATGCCACCACCATACTCCCGCTGCATCACCCGTTCGCCAATACCCGTCAACAACAGGTGAATGATGTTCTCCTTTATCTTCCTGTCCCCGGCCCTTTGACCGATACCACCTGTTTCTGGGTTTATGTTAAAGGGGAAAGAAAACCCCAATACCTCGTTACTCATTGAACCGCTCCTCTGAAAAAATTACGAATTATGAATGACGAAAGATAAAGGATGAATTTTCAATCGTCGTGGCAGGCTACTGCCCATGTTACCTCCTTAATCAAACGGACATCCAGGTAATTTGGGTAAGTTTAGGTCTGGCAAGGCAGGTAGACTGAGTGAAAAAGAGGGGGTGGGAATGTTGAAGCCTGGTAGCCCCGGTAAGCCTGGCAATCCTGGTAATTGGGGTAGTTTGGGCAGGCTTAAGTCTGGCAAGGTGGGCAGGCCGACTGAAAAAGAGGGGATGGGAATGTCAAAACCTGGTAGCCCTGGTAATCCTGGCAATCCTGGCAATTGGGGTAGTTTGGGCAGGTTTAAGTCTGGCAAGGCAGGCAAACCGACTGAAATAGAGGGGATAGGGATATTAAGTATAGGAAAATTACAGTTGCTCATGGTTATACAATTTTGACTGCTTGTGAAGTGATAGTGGTTAGCATAGAACTTAAAGGAGGAGTTGGAGTTAGTGTTGGCCCCATCGGATGTGGGTGAACGTGTGCATCAAACAGGGCAAGAAATTTTTCCGCAATCAGGACGGAAAGTTGTGCAGCCTGCCCGCCCAGGCTAATTTTGGAGGCGTTCAGGATGACATCGCCAGCACTGATTTGTACTGCCTCATCGGCCGTTACCTTCATTTTGCCACCCTTAAGTTCGATAAAACTGCCTGGGGTTGTCACTAACACCCCATCTGGGGTCATCGTGATGAGGTTTTGGTTCTCATCAAAGATGGTTATTTCACCATCCTTTGCGTTCAGGAAAATAAATGTTTTGGTTTTGTTGGCAATTAACACACTACCGTTCTGATCAATTTCCATTTTTGCCCCACCCTTGTGAGCAATGACCAGTTTTTCGTCGCCTGCTGTGTCGTCGAGTTGAATGACATGATTACCAGCGGTACGAATGATTTTTTGGTGTTCAGTGGGGGGTTGGTTGTCTGTGGTGCGAGGGGCGGTTTTGTCGGGGTACCAGGCCCCTGACCAAATGGGAAAATTGAGGTCGCCCGCTACAAATTCGACCCATATCTGCGCTCCCACTTTAGGGATGATAAAAAATCCGGGCGGGAAACAGGGTTTGGCCCAGGCCTGGAACGGCCGTTGCCCTTCTCCGGCTGGGGTTTCTTCCAAAATGCCAAGTACTTGCACCAAAATTTCACCCCGCAATGCCCCCCCTTCTGGCTCGGTCGAAGGGTCATTTTCCAGGCGTAACCCGGCATACTTGCCATAATGTCGTACAGGTGTCGCTTGTTGGGTTGTCATGTCGTCAAACATCGTTTTCACCGCTGGCATTGAAACTCGGTGCGATAGCCTTGTCGGTCTAGCAGGTGACGCACCTGGGAAAGATACCATTTACCAGAAAAACGGCCGCCCACATCGGCGATGCCAATGCTGCTTTGGGCATGAAGGTGGTGATTGCCAGGGGTGCTACCCGTTGCCCGCATCCCCAACGCTGACATGTTGTATTGGTTGCAAGCTCGCGCCTGAAGGGTTTCCGGGGTGGCAAAGGTGGGGGTGGTGACACGCTCCACACTACCTAATTCAGTACGTAGCTCTTCTTGTACCTGGGGTGCGGCCGTGATTAGCTCTTTTAACTGATCCGCTTTTTTTGCATCCCGTTCTGCCAAAACACTCAAATTTTCCTCAAAAAACGGGTCTTCCGTATCAAGTTCTTGGGGTGGCATTTCACTGGTATCTGTTGGCTGGCCGTCAAACTCATTGATGCTAGAAAAGAGGCGAGGTAAGCGAATGTTTCGGACTTCGCTACTGGGTTGAAAGGTTAACAGACGGTTGGGAACCCCACAACGGCCGTAATACAGCGTCACTTGTGGCTCTGGGCCCATAATTTCTGATTGTGACTTAAACACCAGAGTGTCCCCCGTATCCTCTGCCTCTACAAACAACTCACAAGCATTTTCTCGCGCCAGCTGCAACAGAAACTCCAGGTCTGTCTGGCTGTGTTGCCGGATTCCATTCCCCTTAAACTGGGGATCGCAAGTCACATGGGCATTACTCCCTTGAAAGCCATAAACACCCTGAGTAACGATTGTTTCGACAATACCTGTCAGGCTAACATCGCGCCAGGTGCGGGAACGGGGTAATAACCCCATCCTCATACGATTATCGTGCGCTTTTAACACCACGGTTGGCACACCGGCCAGGGGAAAGTCGCCCTGGATCGCATAAATTCGGCCGCGAAAGAGGAGTGAGTGATCGGAAACGGTACCCAGGTCTATTTCTACCACCATGCCTTCTTGAAAGGCATGGCTAAACACTTTGTATGGATCGTTTAGATGGAGGGTCAGCATGTCTGCCTCGGTACTGGTCTCCTCAATGGTGAGCGATGAAATATCGCCAGACAAATCGTAGTTGGCCCCACCAGCCGTAATTTGCACATGATAAAACAGAT
>CAZPEJ010000695.1:0-3098 GCA_964585465.1 uncultured Ardenticatenaceae bacterium | reverse complement strand
TCGGGTTTTGTGGGGTTTGCCGTGAAACGTGAAATTTCTCTGGTCACGTTTTACGCATCACGTTTCATTGGTTGTCAACCCCTTGAGTTCCCAAAGAACCAAAAAATCCGCGTTGATCCGTTTTATCCGTGTTCATCCGCGTCCTATTTTCTTGTTTTGCAAATATAGCAATCTCACAAAACCCACAAAAATTTGTATCCATTCCAACAGATTTTATCACGTTTCACATTTCACGTTTCACACTTCACCTTCTCCAGCCCGGCCCACGAACGACCTGCCCCGGTTTAGCCCCGGTGTGGTCGCCCCCAGCAACCACAGGCACCCCATTCACCAGCACATGCTGAACCCCGGTCGCATATTGATGGGGTTGAGCAAAAGTAGCGTGGTCTTGGATGGTGGCCGGATCGAAGATGACCACATCGGCAAAGTAACCGGGTTTCAGCCAGCCGCGCCGCTCAATTTTCAGGTTGGCACAGGGCAGAGCAGCCAGGCGGTGAATGGCTTTTTGCAGGGGAATGAGGCCCTCGTCGCGCACATATTTACCCAGCAGCCGGGCAAAACTGCCATAGGCGCGAGGGTGGGGGTTGGAGTTCAAAAAGACACCTTCTGGGGCCAAGGAGGCAGAATCGGAACAAAAGCTGACCCAGGGCAGGGCGATTTGTTTGCGGACGTTTTCCTCGGACATGGTGAAGTAAACGGCCCCCACACGACTGTCGTCTTCGATGACCAGATCCATGGCGGTTTCCAGGGGGGATGTACCACGCATGGCGGCCACTTCCGCTAATGATTTGCCGGTGAGCTGGCGCAAGGCGGGGTTTCTGAAGGCTGTGACCAGGATGTTTTCGGCCGATCCTGCCTCGTGGAAGGAACTGCCCCACTCCGGGTCGGCGTTAACAATTTCTTCAACTAGCCGGGCGCGAACGGCCGGGTCTTTGAGGCGGGCTACCCAGGCTTCGTGACCACCTTCTTGCACCCAACCGGGCATGATGGCATCCAGACCAGTGGCGGAGGCGTGGTACATGTACATATCGGCCGTTATTTGCCACCCCTCTGCTTGTTTCATCTCCACTCGCCGGATCACCTCATCCATTTTGTACCAGTTGGTGCGCCCGGAAGCCTTGAGGTGATAAATTTCGCCCCGAATACCCGCCGACTGCACAATGGTGAAAAATTCGTCTAAGGCTTCCAGGAATTTGCGTCCTTCGCTACGAAGGTGGGTAATGTAGAGGCCGTCATATTCGGCAGCCGCTTTTGCCAGGGCGATGAGTTCGGCCGTATCTGCATAACAGTCGGGAGCATAGATGAGGGCAGAGGAGATACCCACCGCGCCTTCTTGCATGGCCTGGCGCACCAGGTTTTGCATTTGGGTTAGCTCGTCAGGGGTGGGGCGGCGGTCTGCAAAACCAAGCACATTGCCGCGTATGCCACCCGCACCCACAAAGGAACACACATTGCAAGACACACCACGCCGCACCAAAAATTCCAGATAACCACCCAGGGTTGTCCATTCAATATCGTATTGGATGTCGTTTTGTCGCTCTTTGTAGTAGGCTTTTAACTGGTCGTTGAGTGGCCCCATGGACCAGCCTTCGCCCAGCACTTCCAGGGTCACACCCTGACGGATGTCGCTTTGGGAACGGCCGTCTTCTATCAACGACTCATTAGCCCAGCACATCATGTTGACAAATCCAGGGCTGACAGCCAGACCGTTAGCATCTATGGTTTGTCTGGCTGTGCCTGGGTTTTCTGGCCCCACCGCCACAATTTTGTCGCCTTGAATAGCCACATACCCCATGAATGGATCAGAACCACTGCCGTTGTAAATTCGGCCGTTTTGAATCACCACATCCAATTGACTCATGATACATCCTCACACAAAACACGGTGCTAAAGCAGCCGTGTTATAAACAACGCCCCGTAAACGGGGTTTATGGGCAAGAAACCAGGTTTTTTGGAAAAACTCGGTTTCTGACTTCGGAAAACCCATCTTGCCAATCTGGTAACTCTTGTTCAAAAGGGTGTCCATTTTGCCAGCCTGTTTTACCTGTTTGGCGGAATCTTTCTAAGCGGCGGATGGTGATCTCGCAATAAATTGGATCAATATCTATCGTAAAACAACGCCGACGGGTTTGTTCGCTGCTTAATAAAGTCGTCCCAGAGTGGCTAAAATAATCCACCACCAGATCGCCCGGCCGCGAACTGGTTTGAATAATTCGTTCCATAGCTTTGAGGGGCTTTTGGGCGTAACAGCCGGATACATTTTCTTCCATGCGGTAAAAAACTTGCTGAATATCTACCCACACGTTGCCAGGGCGGATATTTTCCGATTTGCTGCGCTCCAGGTTTTCTGTTTTTTGCCCATTCACCTCTTTGTAATACCCGCGCAAAATTTTAGGAATATCGGTGTACTGCACAGCAAAAGGGGGTTCGCCTTTGGTGTAGTAGAGTAGCTCCTGGCGAACGGCCATCCAATTTTTTTGTGTGCCATATCCGCGCTGATTCCGCATGGTGATGAAACTGCGGGATTGAAAGGGAAATTGGCGCATCATTAACATGAAGTCTGGTAAAGGTTGAAACTGATTGTTTTGGTCTGCGCCGAGCCAGACATAAAACGCACTATCCTGGGATAAGGTACGCCAACAGTTTGCCACCCATTGTTTGCACCAGGTAATAAAATCAGTTAGATGACGTTCTTCAAAAGCTACCAAATTATAGGGAGGATCGTGGATAGCGAGATGGGCGGTTTGCCCAGCCATTAAATGGTTGATTTGGTCGGGGTGAGTAGCATCTAAACAACCTACTTTGTGTTGATGGCGTGGGTCCAGCCAGATTTCCCCCGGTTTTAGGCGGCAATATGGCAGGAGTTTTTGGCGTATTGTTTCATCTTGATCAAGTCTTGGTAGTGGGTCGTTTTTCATTTCAGCCTCAAAGGAATTATAACGTACCTTTGATGATTGCGTATTTCTGTTACCCACTACGTTATACGCCATATCTGGCAGACTGTCGGAGAAGGGCAGAATAACACGCGGGTTACGCAGATGGAACGGATACATGCGGATAAGAGTAGAGAAAAAATCCGCGAAAACCCGTCATACCCG
>CAZPEJ010000694.1:0-3101 GCA_964585465.1 uncultured Ardenticatenaceae bacterium | reverse complement strand
TCCACCCCACCCGCTCCCCTCTACCCCCACCTCCCTACTTCTCCGTTCCAACAATACCGTGTTCCGCCATACACCCTGATGCCGGGCGATACGCTCGCGGTAACCCATTTCGCGGAAACCAGCCTGTTTGTGCAGGGTGATGCTGGCAACATTTTCCGGGAAGATGCTGGCTTGCAATGTCCAGATGCCTGCCACCTCGGAGGCAGTCACCAGAGCCGCCAACAACGCCTTGCCCACGCCTTGTCCGCGTGCCGCCTGGGCCACATAGACGCTCACCTCCGCCACCCCTTCATACACCTTCCGTTTTGAGACGGGACTCAGGGCGGCCCAACCGAGGAGATGGGAATCGGCCGTTTTTGCTGCCAGACGACAATCGGGGCGGTGGCCTGCATCCCACACTTCCCAGGTGGGGGCCTGGGTTTCAAAGGTGGCGTTACCTGTGGCAATACCTTCCAGGTAAATCTGGCGCACCGATGGCCAATCGGCCGGGGTTAGGGGGGTGATGGTGTAGGGAGTCATGGGGAAATTGTGGATGGTGAGTAGGGAATTGTCAATTGTGAATGGTCTGGTGGCAGATGAAATTTGACACAAACCGGGCAAAACGATAAAGTAGAGGCGAATTGAATTAATTTGTCAGGCCAAGATGCCTCCCGCACATGACACAGGTCGTGTGTGAGGAGGCATTTCTATTTTTCTAAGGAGAATTTGAACCATGAGTGGAAATGTATCACGTATTCAAGCGATTTCGGCCGTTACCAGTTACAAACCAGTGACCCCCCAATTGAGTTTTGCCGAAACCCCGGCCGGGGAAATTTTTGGCTCCAACGTCTTTAGCCTGGCGGTAATGAAAGACCGCCTGCCCAAAGATGTTTACAAGTCGCTGCTCAAAACGATTGAGCGAGGTGAACGGTTGGACACTTCGGTGGCAGATATTGTGGCCTCGGCCATGAAAGATTGGGCTATCTCCAAAGGGGCTACCCATTACGCTCATGTGTTTTATCCGTTGACGGGATTAACGGCCGAAAAACATGATAGTTTCCTCTCCCCCGATGGCAAGGGCGGGGCGATTGCCGAGTTTAGCGGCGCACAACTTATCCAGGGCGAACCCGATGCTTCCAGCTTCCCCAGCGGCGGCATCCGCGCCACCTTCGAGGCTCGTGGTTACACTGCCTGGGATGTCACCAGCCCGGCTTACATCCTGGAAAACCCCAACGGCACTACCTTGTGCATCCCCACGGCTTTTGTCTCCTGGACGGGGGAATCGCTGGATAACAAAACCCCGTTGTTGCGCTCCATGAAAGCCCTCAATACCCATGCCCGACGCATTTTGACCCTGTTTGGGCACAAAGAAATCAGCCACATCTCTGCAACGGCCGGGCCGGAACAAGAGTACTTTCTCATTGACCGCAACTTTTTCTTTGCCCGCCCCGACCTGTTAAACGCGGGTCGCTCCCTCTTTGGGGCCAAACCCCCCAAAGGCCAGGAGTTTGAAGACCAATACTTTGGGGCCATTCCTGAACGGGTCTTGGCCTGCATGTTGGAAACGGAACGGGAGTTGTACAAATTGGGTGTACCAGTGAAAACCCGCCACAACGAGGTAGCTCCGTCCCAGTATGAAATTGCCCCTGTGTATGAAAACGCCAATGTGGCCGCCGACCATCAGCAATTACTCATGATTACCCTGAAACGGGTGGCCGAAAAGTATGGTCTGGTCTGTTTATTGCATGAAAAACCGTTCGCAGGTATCAACGGCTCTGGCAAACATCTCAACTTTTCGTTGGGGAATGCGACGCAGGGCAATTTGCTTGATCCTGGGGATACACCACACGAAAATGCCCAGTTTTTGGTTTTCTGTGCTGCTGTTATTCGGGCAGTCCATAAATATGCCAAATTGCTGCGGGCCGGGGTGGCTTTTGCGGGTAATGATCACCGTCTGGGGGCGAACGAGGCCCCGCCTGCTATTATTTCTATTTTCCTGGGGGATCAACTGACAGATGTATTTGAGCAACTCCAAAATGGTGGGGCTAAATCTTCTAAACAGACAGGTGAGTTGCAGGTGGGGGTGGATACACTGCCCGCGCTGCCCAAACATGCCGGGGATCGTAACCGCACCAGCCCGTTTGCTTTTACGGGCAATAAGTTTGAGTTCCGCGCGGTGGGGTCTAGCCAATCTATTGCGATGCCGTTAGCCATCTTGAATACGATTTTAGCGGAGTCACTGGATTATACGGCCAGCCGACTGGAAGAGGGAACGGGTGGCGATGGGGCGAAATTAAATTCGGCCGTTCAGGGGTTGTTAAAAGAAGTTGTCACCGAACACGGGGCGGTTATTTTTAACGGGGATGGGTACACCGAAGCCTGGCATGAGGAGGCAGAAAAACGGGGTTTGCCAAACCTGAAAACTTCGGTAGCTGCCCTGCCCTGTTTGTCGGATGACGAAGCGGTAGCTGTTTTTGAGAAGTATGAGGTGTTATCGCGGCGCGAAATTGAGAGCCGACGGGATATTGAATTGGAAAAGTATGTCAAAACGGTGCTATTAGAAGCCCGGCTGATGTCGGAAATTGCCACCACGACGATTTTACCAGCAGCGATTCGTTATCAGGGGCAATTGGCACAAAGTTATGCCAGCTTAAAGGCGATTGGGTATAACGTGGAGATGTCTTTGTTGGACAAGGTGGTGTTGGCGGGCAAATGTTTACAACAAAGTATTGGTGAGCTGGAGCATGAAATGAGCCATGAGGGGGCTACCAGTTTGTTGCAGGAGGCTGCCCACCTTTCTCACAAGGTAGTACCCGCCATGCAGGTTGTCCGTTCTTATGCGGATGAGTTGGAAAGTGTGGTGGCGGATGACTTGTGGCCGCTGCCGACGTATCAGGAGATGCTGTTTATTAAGTAGTGAAGCGTGAAACGTGAAATGTGAGTTGTTTGGTGGGCGTGTGGTGGAGGGTGTTTTCTACCACACGCCTTTTTTGTGCCTTGCCTGGCGAATAGAATTCGCGGCAACAGAGGCAAAGTCCACCTGCGTGGACTGGAAACGGCCGTTTTTAGTCGGCGTAGGCCGACTTTGCAACCGTTGGTGCAGTTTCTAACTGCCGTTCTTT
>CAZPEJ010000693.1:0-3102 GCA_964585465.1 uncultured Ardenticatenaceae bacterium | reverse complement strand
CCGATGGCTTTTAACACGTTGGCTTCCCCCAACCTGTCCCCCACCGCGCGGAACAGCGTCAGGGCTTGTTGGTAGCTGCCCAGAGCCGCCTCTCGCTCATCGCGGAACTGTTGCACATCGCCGATGGCTTTTAACACGTTGGCTTCCCCCAACCTGTCCCCAATGCGTTGGGCGGCCTGGTAGGCTTGTTCATACAAGGGCAGGCGGGTGCCGCCTGGATCAAAAAAGAGAAAAAAGTTAGGCAACCAACCGGCGATTCGGGCACTATGGCTATACGCAGTTTCATTCTCTGGTTCATGGGCAAACCCCCAATCCAGAAAAAACTCCAGGTTGGGAAACTCAAACTCAAATAAAGCCGTACCCCGTTCAATTTGCCCGGTCTCAATCAACTCGTTGTACTGTTCTGCCAGGTTTTCATAATAAGCCAATGCCCGCACCCCCACCTGTGCCAGAGCATCGGCGGGCCGTTTGCGGGCAGCAAAACTCCGCACTGGCGCGGGCAGGTAGTAGTAGTGGCGCACCGGCTCCACCTCGACCATGGCCATCTCTGCAATTCGCCGCACCAGCCGTGCCTGCTCCCCAAAAATGGCCTGCAACCCCTCCTCGGCCACCCCGGCCGGAAACAGGGACAGGTAAGGAAAAAAAACGGCCGCTTCCACATCCCGTATCTTTAACTCGCGGTACAATGAAAACAGTGTCACCAGCACACTATCCCCATCCCGCAACTCCTCCTCTGGAATATCCGGGTCACTCAAAACCTCCTCCCGCGCCAGCCGCAAATCCGCCACCAACTGGCTCAAACGGGTCACCCGCTGTTTGCTGGCTTGCACAATGGCACGGGGAAACCCATCCAAAAACTGCATCACCTCGTCCAGCTCAGCCTGGCTACCGGTTAAATCGTCGTTGACCAACCGGAGAAAAAGCTGTCGCGCCGCCTGGGGTGGCAACCGTTTTAGCTCATACACCCGCTCCCCCGTCACTCCCGTGCGGTAGCGCGAAACCAGCAGCAAGGTAGCCCGGCCGCTCCCCTGTAACGCCTGCACCAAATCACGGGTAGCTTGCCGGTCTTGCTGCACCAGGTGATCCAATTCATCCAGAATCAACAGGCTATTAACGGGCAACTGGGCGGCCAGGGTGGCAAAAGTAACGGCCGTTTGTAACTCAATTCCCAACGTTACCGCAATTTTGGCCCGTGCATCCTCCGCCTCCGTCAACGCCCCCAACGGCACAAACACAATACCCCCTGGGAAATGCCCCTGGCTGGTCAGCCACCGCCCCACCTCGCGGCACAACTCCGACTTACCCATACCCCCTGTGCCCACCACCGTTGTCACCTGATACTGCAATACCTGCCCAATCACCTGGTGCAACGCCTGTTCCCGCGCCGTAAAATAATCCGGGCGTTGCCCCAACGACTGGTGCGGGGCCGGTAACTCCTGCACGGTCATCTGCCCGGCGGCACGGTTGGCAAAGGGGGCGGTTTCGTGTGGGTCTGGTTGCCCTGGGGCAGCTTCCGGCAACAGGCGGAACTTCACCGCCTCCAGCCGTTGGCGCAGGTCAGCCAGTTCCGGCTGCCCCCACTGCCGCGCCACCGCCTGGCTGGCCCGCCGCACTGTAGCATCGGTTAAAACGGCCGCCCGGCCGTACTCAAACGCCTGCCGCACCGTCTTTCCCATCAACAGGGCGGGGTAAAACTGCTCTGCAAAAACCCGCGCCGCCACATCCCACACCGCCGCCTCCCCATCAATCGCCACCACATGGGGCACCCCGGCCGCCAGCAACCCTTCCGCCATGTGTTGGGAGTGGCAAGCACTTAAAAAGGCAACTTCGGCCGGGGGGTGTTGCTGCGGGGCAAACAGAGCTTGCAGGCGCAACGTATCCATTGGCAACATCCCCCCCTGACCATCCTCAAAAGCCAGTTCTTTGGCCCCACCATGCCCATCAAAATGTAACACGTCAAACGGGGCAAACTGACGCAGGTGGTTCAGCACCTGTTCCGGGGTGGCAACGACCAGGTGCAACACCCCCTGCCGTTGAATGCCCTGAAGTTGTTCTTTCAGGCGGGCAACACTTTTCTGAATATCCAGGCGTACCACTGGCTGGTCGTTTTCATCCACCAGAGGTTGCGAGAGCAGAGCTAACAGGCGAATCGTCATAATTGCCTCACAGGTTTAGCAGATTATACGGCAGAAGGTCATCAATTGACCTTCTGCTGAAGGGGATTAGAGATTGGAGATTAGAGATTGGCCAATCTCTAATCCCTAATCTCCAATCTCACAACAAAAACAGGTTATTTCAAACCCAGGTTGAACTTGATAGCCTTATCCACCTCGTTCATTTTGGCTGGTTTCAATTTGCCGATGGGAGAAACGGCCGTTTCTCCTTTGGGCGGTCGTAAACGGCTATCTGCGCCACTCTGGTGAATGGTGGCAACTTGCGAACAGTTCACCACACAACGCTCTGGCAACCCGCTCTCGGTTGGTTCAATAACCACTAAAAAAGGAAATGGTTTTGGGGGGAGTGTGCGAGTGATGGCTACCACAACAGTTGTGGGGCTGTGTTGATTGCCGACATCGTTTTGTACCACTAAAGCTGGCCGCACACCACCCTGCTCACTACCTTTCACCGGATCAAACTCCACCCAATAAATTTCACCTCGTTTAACGGCCGTCATGGGTTTCCTCGGTGAGCGCAAAGGCTTCAGAAACGGCCGAAGCCGAAATAACCGCAAACTCCTCCGCCTCTTGGGCATAAAAACGGTATCCCTCAGCTGCCAGCCGTTCCTCCTCCAAAATTTTTATGTGCGCCAAAGCCATACTAATAACCTGACTGCGGCTACTGTTCGTCTCTAAAGCGCGTTGATCCGCAAAAACAACCAACTCTTCCGGCAACGAAATGGTAATTTTTCGTGAAAGGGGATAAAGTGCTGCCATCTACCTACCTCCTTTTCAGTAACTGTTCAGCCTCTCTGGGATTTAACCGCAAAGTACACAAAGAACACAAAGGTCTTCTCTTTTCTTTGCGCCCTTTGCGTCTTTGCGGTGAATAGTTACATGCCCTTTACAATTTTGGCCCAAGCTGCTCCACCTGGTACCCGTCTGG
>CAZPEJ010000692.1:0-3113 GCA_964585465.1 uncultured Ardenticatenaceae bacterium | reverse complement strand
CCCAATTCTCGCCGCAACTGGGCCTTTTGTCCTCGAAGTTCGGCAAAACGGGGGTTCACCGGAATGCCCGTTATTTTTACCGTGCTGGCATCCATCTCATTTTTCAGGGCGATTTTGGCGGCTGTGGCAGTGGGCACCAGGTTCCAATCGGCCGATTTGTGAAACCAAAGGCGGTGAATGGAGATCAAATCTGTTACTACCGTCACCATTGGCACATACCGATTGGTTACGGTGAAGTAGGCATTGAGGGGTGGCAGGTAAAATGGGTAGGTATGGACAATCAGGTCGGGCTGGTACTGTTTCACCAGGCCACGCATCACTTCATAAAGCAGTACGGTGAGCGTGCTTTCTAACAGAGTGCCTGTAACGGCCGTATCATTTGCCTGATACCCCAACTTGTACAACTCCGGCCAATCCCGCACAATCCGGTCATAATCCCCCTGCACCCGACGCAGAAAGAAGGGAGTGCGGTCGTCGTTGAGCGGATTGACAATTGAATAACTGCACCGGTCGCCATAACGGGCCTCCAGGGCTGCTGCAACCGCCTTAGCCGCACTACGATGCCCAAACCCGGCATCGGCCGTTAGGATTAAAACACGTTTTTTGTCAGGGGTACTCATGTGTAAAGAGATAAGAAGGTAGAGGTTCTCTTCAGGTTCGTAGTTCTCACTTCAGTGGGTCAGTGTGCCGTTAAAAATCCTACTAATCGCTCAGTGAAAGCAGCCGGATCAATCGCAAAAATGTTCACATGCCCGCCTGTAGGCACCACAAACAGGTCTTTCGGCGGCTGTGCTGCTTCAAACATCCGCTGGCTATGGCTCACATTCACCACCACATCCTGGTCGCCGTGAATAAACAACACCGGAACATTCAGGCCCGGTAGCTGGTCAATGGAGCGGATCTCGTCCAACGGCAATCCACTCATCTGCTTCATCCAACCGTAAACCAGGGGAGCGTAAACTGGAGAAACACGAGCTACCGTGCGGGAAATTGCAGGCATATTGTCGGCCAGCGACGTATAAGAACTTTCCACCACTACCAGCCATACCTGGGGCAGTTGGGCCGCTGCCCGCACCACGGCTGCTCCTCCGGCCGATCTGCCTACCAGACCAATGCGTGAGGGGTTTACCTCCGGCCGGGTTTGCAAATAGGCAAAAGCAGCCTGCACATCGGCTGCCTCACGATACCCCCAGCTGGTGAGGCTGCCCTGGCTGCTGCCAGCATTGCGTAAATCAATAAGCAGGGCACCATAACCAAATGGGGACAGGGCGGCGGCCTGTTCCAGCAAAGCTTCACGGTTGGCTCCAAACCCATGCACAAAGATGAGGGTTGCCCCATCGGCTTCTGGTTTGGGGGCAATAAACCAGCCGCCCAGGGTGACATCCCCGGCCGAAAAGGTGACATCTTCCCACACTGGAATACCGTATTGTGCCGGGGTTGTGGTGGCTACTTTGCGTGGTGGATAAAGCAACCGTTGGGCGGCCTGTCGTGAATGCCACAAGGTGTGAAGAGCAGCGGTCAGAAACGCCAGAAAGAGAATTAGGAAAAGGGTTTTGGATGTCATAGTTGGTGATACACAATACGTTATGTTTCTGTCAACAAGCGGAGAACGGCCGTTACATTCAACAACGCCTTGGGCACAAAGGAGGAAACCCGGCAATACTCCTGTTCCTTGCTGCCGTCTGCGCTCTGCTCTGAACAGTGGGCATTCCCACCGGCCGGGCCTAACCCGTCAATGGTGGGGATTTGATGCCAGAAATGGTTACCATCGCTCAAACCCCCTCGTTCTTCTGGTAACACTTGCAACCCTAATGTAGTGCCTGCTTCTTGCCAGAGGTTAAACAAACGGTCTGTTTGGGGGTTGCGCGGCCAGGGGGAGGTTTTGCGCTGCACGGTGACGGTAACTTTGCAGGTGTAACCATCTGTCTGGCTCTGTACTGCCCCTGGGCCATTGAGCGACAAAATTTGTTGTAATGCGTCCTGGTAATCCTGGGGGGTGAATGCCCGCATTTCTAACAGGGCGGTGGCTTGATGGGGCACCCGGTTGGTGACGGTGCCACCGCCAATCGTGCCAACGTTGACGGTGATGTGACGGCCGTAATTTGTCACTGCCGCCAGTTGTTGCACCGTGTGAGCCAGTTGCACAA
Source organism: uncultured Ardenticatenaceae bacterium (assembly GCA_964585465.1). Classification (GTDB taxonomy): domain Bacteria; phylum Chloroflexota; class Anaerolineae; order Promineifilales; family Promineifilaceae; genus CAZPEJ01. The sequence continues at coordinate 966 of CAZPEJ010000692.1, read as the reverse complement.
TGGCATTAGCCCCCATCTGGTGGGAGGTGCCAGCATGGGAGGCTTTCCCCTCCACCTGCACTTCACAAATTGCCATGCCTTTTCGCGCCACTACCAGTTGAAACTCGTTTTTGTTTTTGTTGCCAGCTTCAAAAATTAAAGCAGCGATGGTGTCCTGGGCAGGCAAAAGCTGGCGGCATAATCCACCAAAATCATCTGCGTCGGCCTCTTCGGAAGCGTCTAACAGTACCACCCAGGTGAACTCGTCGAACCATTCGCGGTAGAAATGGTGCAGCACATCCAACATCATGTACATCACGATGGTGCCACCTTTGATGTCTACCGTTCCCGGCCCATAAATTCGGTCGGCTACTTCGCGCCAGTGAAAGTGGTTCCGTTTTTCCTCTTCTGGTGGGAAAACAGTGTCCAGATGGGAGATAAGACCCATTATTCGGCCGTTTTTGCCCCGGCGGGTGAGTACATAGTGGTTGCCAAAGGAGGGGTTGGTAGAAGGCACCGTTTCGGCGGTAAACCCCAGGTCGGCAAAAACGGCCGATGTTAATTCTCCCAGCGCATTTACCCCGGCCGGGTTAGCGGTGAAACTGTTAATTGCCACCATATGGCGCAACTGTTCCAGATAAAACGGCAGGCGGTTTTCCAGATAGGTTCTCACTTCGGTGGATTCAGGCATTGGTACTCCCTTAAAAATTTAGAGTCTTTCGGATTTTGTGGGGTTTGTTGTGAAACGTAAAGCGTGAAACGTGAAATTTCTCTGGTCACGTTTCACGTTTCATTGGTTGCAACCCCTGAGTTCCCAAAGAACTAAAACTTATGAAGAATTGTACCACGTTTCACAAATCCCGTTTCACACCCACGTAACGAGCGCGGGGGCGAATCATTTGGTTCACCTGGTACTGCTCGATGGCGTGTCCTATCCAACCGATGGTGCGCCCCAGGGCAAACAGGGACAGTGCAGAACCAGGTGGC
>CAZPEJ010000691.1:0-3115 GCA_964585465.1 uncultured Ardenticatenaceae bacterium | reverse complement strand
TATTATAGAATAACCATTTGTTTTACGGCCTGTGCAATAGCATAAGCCAGTTTTGCAGGAACCGCATTGCCAATTTGTTTGGCTATTTCAACTTTTGAGCCTTTGAAAACAAAATCATCTGGAAAACATTGAATCCGTGCAGCTTCGCGGTGGGTAATGGGGCGATGGGCTTCTGGATGTAAATATCGTCCTTTTTCCGGCTTAAAAAATTCAGTTCGGATGGTAACAGATGGTGCGTTCCAATGTAAACGGCCGAATAAATCTGTTCCACCTTTTGTCTTCTTTTTCCAACACTCAGGCATCAACGCCACTGGCAAATCCCAACGATTACCCCCAGGTGGAATGTGATGATACCGCTCTAACGACTTTGGGGTAGGGTGACGGCCGAAATGCAGTGACTCATTAGTGGGTTCCAGTGGTAAATCTTTTATTACATCTTCAACCGTTACCCAATTAGAGCGATGAAAGGTTAATAAATCCCGTTTTTCAGGGTCAACATGGGTAGGCTGAGGGAAAACAACAGGCCCTATGCGTGAGCCAATGATGATGGCCCGTTTACGGGTCTGCGGTACACCGTAATCAGCCGCATTCAAAACATGGCATTCCACCGTATAACCCGCCAATTGTGTTTCACAAATCATTGCCTGCCCTTCGGCCGAAGTTAATAAGGGGGGAACGTTTTCAACCACAAAAACCATCGGACGCACCTGTTTGACAGCCCGTACATACTGCCGCCACAGTTGGTTACGTGGGTCGTCTGGAATGTGAGACCCCAAATTGCTAAAACCCTGGCAAGGCGGCCCACCAATGATCACATCCGCTTTTGGAAAATGGTCAATATCGTTAATATCTCCCTGATAACAATGTTCACCAAAGTTTGTTTCATAGGTTGCCGCTGCATCTCGATTAACTTCTACCGCAAATACCGGAGAAAAACCTGCCTGAACAAACCCCAATGTAAACCCTCCCGCACCGGCAAATAAATCCATCAAGGTTATTGTTTTGGCTTGTGTTGAATTCATATCATCGGTGTTCCCTGGTGAAACCGCATTTGCCAGCCAGTTTCCGTCCACTGCCACAACGAAGCGCGCAAGGTGTAACGAGTTCGTTGGCCTGCTTCATTGAGATGACCAGAGCGATACGTCAGCAATGCCACCCCATCAGCCAACCCGGTCAGAGCAAAGTTATCTGCCCAAATGGTAATTTCGGCCGTTTCTGCCGCCAGTTGCCTGAGAATCTCTGGTTTATTATACACCCGCCCAGAACGGCCGAATTCCACAAACGCCTCGTGCAACAGCCGATTTAGCTGGCTGGCATCCTGCCGCACCTCTGGCTGGTGCAACGCCACTTCTAACGATTTGAGATGGGTAAATAAATCGGCAACCATAACTTTCGTGAAACGTAAATCGTGAGGTGACGTTTCACGTTTTACGTTTCACACTCCCCCTCACTCCCTCAACTTCACATTCATCTGCTGCCCCAACTGCTGGATAATACGTTGGCGACTTTTGTGAACCTCTTTATCCGTCAGCGTTTTGTTGTCCGCCTGGAAGGTGAGGTGATAAGCCAGGCTCTTTTGCCCGGCCGGAATGGGTTTGCCTTCGTAAATGTCGAACAGTTCCACCTGCCGCAGCAAATACCCACCCGCTTTGCGAATGGTGGTTTCCACATCGGCGGCAGCTACCGTTTTGTCCATCACCAGGGCCAGGTCTTCGCGCACGGCCGGGTACTCTGGCACGGCGGTGATGGTGAAGCGGGGCGGGATATGTTTCAGCAGCAGGTCAACGTCCAGTTCAGCCACTAGAACGGGGTGATCGGCAGTAATGTCGAAGGTTTCGGCCACCAGGGGGTGCAGTTCACCCATCCACCCCAACTGTTTTTCGCCCAGCAGCAGGCGGGCGGTGCGACCGGGGCGGTAGGTGGGGTGATCGGCCGTTTCCACGCGCCAGTTGGTGATGTGCAAATCGTTCAACACCCCTTCAATTACCCCTTTCAAGTCGTAAAAATCTAACGAGGTGGGTTCGGCGAGGCCATTTGTCCAATACGGCCGTTCCTGCACCCCACGCATGGCAATCGTCAAGCGCGTCAACTCATCCGGCAAAACCCCTTCCTCACTCGCCAGATACACCGGCCCAACCTCAAATAAAGCCATATGTTCCTGGAAACGGGCATTCGCCGCCACCACCTCCAACGCCGAAGCCAGCAAACTGTGGCGCATCGCCACCCGATCCACCGTGATGGGGTTTGCCAGGGTGACATAGGGGCGGTCATCCGTCGGAATGTTGGAGTTGGCCGGAATGAGGCGGGCTTCCAGTTGCGGGGTGGTCAGGCGATAGGTGATAATCTCCTGCAATCCCAACTGCACCAGGCTGTTTTTGATGCGTTCCTCCTGTTCCAGTTTCCCATTGCCCCGTTGCGGCGGCAAAATGTCGCTCATTTCGGTGGCAGGCAGGCGGTCGTAGCCATAAATGCGGCACACCTCTTCTACCAGGTCGTGTGTGCCGCTAATGTCCAGGCGATGGTCGGGGGCTGTCACCAACAACTGGTTGCCCTCGTCAACCACCTCAAACGCCAGTCGTTCTAACATCTCTTTCACCTCCACCTGGCTCACCTCAATGCCACCCAACCGCTTCACTTCCTGGGCGGTGAAAGGGATGGTGACAGGCTGCGGCGGGTTGGGGTAATAATCAATCACCCCCTGGGCCACCGTGCCACCCGCCAACTGGCGCAGCAGTTCGGCGGCACGACAGGCCCCCAAAATAGCCTGGGCCGGGTGTACCCCCCGGCTGAAGCGGAAACCCGCTTCGGTGGTCAGTTTGAGCGCGTCCATACTCTGGCGAATGTTGATGAAGTTCCAGGCCGCCGCTTCTAACAAAACATTGGTGGTGCTGTCCTGGATTTCGCTTTCGCCGCCGCCCATGATGCCGCCAATGCCCAACGGCCCTAACGGATCTGTGACCAGGATGGTGGTGGCGGGTAGTTGACGGGTTTCGCCGTCCAGGGTTTTCATGGTTTCGCCGGGGGTTGCCAGGCGGGTGATGATTTGCACCGGGCCGTCGGGGTTGTACTGGTCGGCACGGCGGCGCAGGAAGTCGTAATCGAAGGTGTGGTTGGG
>CAZPEJ010000690.1:0-3129 GCA_964585465.1 uncultured Ardenticatenaceae bacterium | reverse complement strand
CCCAACATGTTCCACATGGGCGCGGGTGGTGTCGAAGTGGGTGTTGTTGGGGACGACCTGGCCGGGGCGGGCGATGGTGGTAAAGAGGATATGTTCGGCGGCGCGGCCCTGGTGGGTGGGGATGACGTGTTTGAAGCCGGTGATGTCCCGAACGGCCGTTTCAAAACGATAAAACGAGGTGGCTCCAGCATACGACTCATCACTGGCAATCATCCCTGCCCATTGGCGCGAAGACATTGCTCCTGTGCCACTATCGGTGAGCAAATCAATCAGCACATCATCGGCGTGGAGCAGAAAGGGGTTGTAACAGGCGCGGCGCAGGGCTTCGGTGCGCTCTGACAGGGTGGTAAAACGAATAGGTTCTACGGAACGGACACGAAACGGTTCAATGATAGTTTGTGGGTGAAACTCTAACATGGTAACTCCAGAATGTATTGCGTGTTGCGTAACAAAACAGGTTACACAAAATGCAAAAAACTTGTCTGGATATTTTATTGGGGTTTAGCAGGGGGCGTAAGTGAGGTTTGACACGTTTTTGAGTGTAAACGGGTGGATTTAGGCATCGGATGAAAAGCGGATAAACGGATTCGGCTCGACGGCCCCATCTGTTTATCCGTTTCTATCCGTTGCTTGTTTGCCTATTTGTTCGTAGTAACTGCTTTAGCAGTTTGGACGACTAAAGTCGTTACTACGAACAAGCGGAACGACTAAAGTCGTTACTACGAACAATTGTGACAAAACCGGAAGTTTAGCCCCAGCCTAACAGGCGGGCGAGGGTGGCGGTGGAAAAGGTGACGACAAAACCGAGGGCCAACGGGATGAGAACAGCGGCGATTGTCCATTTCAGGTTTTTGGTTTCGTTCCAGATGGTGAGAATGGTGGTGCTGCATGGGTTGTGTAACAGGCTAAAGAGCATGAGGTTAACGGCCGTTACCATCGTCCAGCCACCCACTTGTGTCAATACCGTATACACCTGAGCATCATCCAATTCCAACATCACCCCGTTTTGCGCCCCGGCAATGTTGCGCCCCAGGGTTAGTGTCAGCATCAAGATGGTTGGGATGATAATTTCGTTGGCCGGGATTGCCACAATGTAAGCCATTAAAATGACCCCATTCAGCCCCAACAATAAACCTACCGGGTTGAGCCAGTTGACCATGTGCCCGGCGATGCTGGCATCACCAATAAAAATGTTGCTGCTGAGCCAGATCACGGCTCCGGCCGGGGCCGCCATTACCAGGGCGCGCCACAACACAATGAAGGTGCGGTCAATGAGCGAGGTGTAGAGGGTTTGTAAAATCTGCGGCGGGCGGTAAGGGGGTAGTTCCAGGCTGTAGACCGATGTTTCTCCCTTGAGCCAGGTGCGAGAAAGGAAAGCAGAAACCAACAAAGTGACCACGATGCCCAACACAGCCACCATGACCACACTGGCGGCGGCGGCTACGCTGGCGAGTGCGGGCGGGAAAACGGTGCCGATAAAGATGGTGCCCATGAGGATGAGGGTGGGCCAACGGCCGTTACAAATGCTAAAGTTGTTGGTAATGATGGCGATCAGCCGTTCGCGTGGGCTGTCAATGATACGAGTTGCCACCACCCCGGCCGCATTACAACCAAATCCCATCATCATAGAAAGGGATTGTTTGCCGTGTGCCCCCGCTTTGGCAAATAGCCGATCCAGGTTAAAAGCCACACGGGGCAAATAACCAAAATCCTCTAACAGGGTAAACAGCGGAAAAAAAATAGCCATGGGGGGCAACATGACCGAGGCCACCCAGGCAGTTGCCATGTACATGCCATCAATCAAAAACCCAGAGAGCCAGGCCGGGGCCGAGAGGGTGTTGGCAATGGTGTAGAGGAAGTTGTAAACCGTTCCCAGGAGAAAATCTGCCAACATTTTGGAAGGCACATTGGCTCCAGTGATGGTTGTCCAGAAGACCAGGAAAAAGAGGAAACCCATCACCACAAAACCCAAAACCGGGTGGGTCAGGGCTTTGTCGAGCAGGCGGTCAACGGTGAGGCGGGCTTTTTTCTCATCCCGGCTAACGCTTTGGTCGGCAATTTGGGCTGCATCGGTGTAGATGGTTTCCATCAATTTGTCGTGATAGTCGTCGCCCAACTCGCCACGCAGTTCGGCGGCCAGTTTCAGGGCATTGTTTTGTGTGGTCATGCGTTTACCACCTCCAAAGGAATGGTAGGGCTAACGGCCGGGGCCATCTTACTCAGGCTCAAATCGCCCAGGGTGCGGTCTTCAATGGCTTGTTCAATGCTGCGATCCCCATCTAGCAGCCGTAAGGCCACCCAACGGGCATTGGGCAAGCCGGGAAATTCAGTTTCCAGGGCGGTGGCGATACGGAAAACGGCCGTTTCCAACCTTTTATCGCGCTGTTGAATGCGGTGCGGCCGGGTGCGATATTTGCCACTGGCAACCAGTTCAATCGTTTGCAGCAGTTCTGGTACCCCAATCCCCCGCCGGGCTGCCATTGGTATCACGGGCACACCCAACTGCCGCGACAGGTGGCGGTCATCCACCCGAATCCCATGCCGTTGTGCCTCATCTATCAGGTTGAGAGCCACCACCACACGGTCGGTGATTTCCAAAATTTGCAGAGCCAGGTTCAGGTTGCGTTCCACGCGGGTGGCATCTACCACCACAATGGTGACATTGGGCTGCCCAAACAGAATAAAATCGCGGGCAATTTCTTCGTCGGTGCTGGTGGAAAGCAAGGAGTAGGTGCCGGGTAAATCCACCAGTTTGTATTTGTAGTTGTTGTAAGTGAACCCCCCCTCGGCACGGGCTACGGTTTTGCCGGGCCAGTTGCCCACATGCTGCCGCAACCCGGTGAGGGCGTTAAACACGGTGCTTTTGCCGGTGTTGGGGTTGCCAGCCAGGGCAATCACATAATCGGCGTTTTCTACGTTGATGCCTAATTTTTTAACGGCCGATTGATTGTAGGCCGGGCAGGTTTCGCAGCTGGATGTTAATTGGGTCATAAGGTCACCTCATCATTTGAATCTACGGTTATTTGAATTTGTTGCGCCTGGATGCGACGCAGGGCAATCACGGCTCCACGAATCCGGTACGCAGTGGGGTCACCCAGTGGGCTTTTCATTTCGGCCGTTAGTTGGGTA
>CAZPEJ010000689.1:0-3130 GCA_964585465.1 uncultured Ardenticatenaceae bacterium | reverse complement strand
AAAGAAAAGAGAAAACCTTTGTGTTCTTTGCGCCCTTTGCGGTTAAATCCTAGAGAGGCTGAACAGTTATGATGTTTTTATTGAGATTGGAGATTAGAGATTGGCAAATCTCTGACTTGTCAGCTGAGTATCGGCTCCCGATGAAACGGAGGTATCTATGAAAAAACAACTGTGGTGGTTCATTGTTTTGTTTTTACTGGTGGCATTTGGCCGGGTAACGGCCGTTTCTGCCTGTGGGGGGCTGTTTTGCCAAAATAACCCGGTAGACCAAAACGCAGAACGGATCATCTTCGTTCAAAACGACGATGGCACTGTGTCGGCTATCATTCAAATCCAATACACCGGTTTTGATGATGATTTTTCCTGGATTCTGCCCCTCCCCCAGGCCATTCCTGCCGATGCGATTGAAGTACCGGAAACGGCCGCTGCTGCGTTTACCGAAATTGAAGTGGCAACAAACCCCGTTTACATTGCCCCACCTTTGCCAGAGTGCGCTCAGATAGATTTTGCCGAGCAGCCGCTGTTAAGTGCTTCTGGTGACGGCGGAGTACAGGTGTTTGCCAGTGGAGCTGTTGGGCCATATGGGTTCGACATCATCGGTTCTAGTGACCCCAGTGCGCTAATTACCTGGTTGCGAGAACATAACTACCGGGTGACGGCCGGGATGGAGCCGTTAATTGATATGTATGTGGCGGAGCAATTTGTCTTTTTGGCGATGCGCTTGTTGCCGGAGCAGGGGGTTCAGGATATTCAACCCATTCAAGTGACCTACCCCTCTGAACGGCCAATGATCCCGTTGCGGTTAACGGCCGTTGCTGCCAATCCCGATATGGCTGTTATCACCTGGTTTTTTGCTAGTTCCCAGGCCGTCCCCAGCAACTACACCCATATGGAAATCCCTGACGACGACATCCGTTTCAGCTTTTTTGGCAACAACTACCGCCAATTGATAGGAGAAACAGCCAATCAATACAACGGTCAAGCCTTTGTCACCGAATACGCTGGCCCTAGCAGCCAGATCACTTTTGCTGATCCCTTGTTGCAAGAACTGGCACAAAAACACCCCTACCTCACACGTCTAAACACCGTCATCTCCCCAGAAGAGATGACCTTAGACCCGGTTTTTCACTACGACTCAACCCGGCCGAATGTCTCTAATATCCACGACCTGTCTGCCCGTTCGGGGATGTATGACTGCGAACAAACAGGTTTCAACTTACCTGCCATTTTCCAATCGGAAGACGACCAGAGTGACGATAGCGGGTTCGGCCGGGGGGTCATGGCGGGCGGGGCGGTGGTACTATTAGCTTTCCTACTCGTTGCAGTGGGGGTGTGGATTGGGAGACGCGGCGGCGGGTAAAAATTGCACAGCTTTTCAGGTTTATGATAAACTTTTGTGATGAGTCACTGGCTTTTGGTCATTGAACTGGGCCGTTTTACCTTAACCAGCCAAACACCTCTCCACGAGGTAGTTTGGTTTATGATGGGTTTATTATTACTGACTGGTTCTTCGGCGGCCGTACTCTGGTGGAATCGTTGGTCTCGTACAGACCCCTTCGTTTAACAAAAAATCCCAAAATTCAGTAAACAACTGTATTCCGTAAACCGTTTTGCGCCTGTTCGCAAGCTGTTTTACGGAATACGTAATACTTTTAGGAGCGATAACTATGATTGATGTAAACCAACTACGTCGTGGGGTTTCCTTTTTACATGAGAATAATTTGTACAAAGTGACGGAATATACCCACAACAAACCGGGGCGCGGCAAAGCGACCATTCGGGTGACAGTGCGAAATTTGCGTACTGGTTCTAATTTACAGTTGACCTTTAGTTCGGGTGACCGGGTGCAGGATGTACGGTTGGAAAAACGGCCGTATCAATACCTCTATGACGACAGTCAATTTTATGTACTGATGGATTCCGAAACCTTTGAACAAACTCAAATCCCTCACCATGTGATGGAAGAAGATGCCAAATACCTGCGTGACAACCTGGAAATGGAACTGCTCTCTTATGAAGGGGAAATTCTGGACTATGAGTTACCAATTGCAATGGAATTTGAAGTGGTGGAATCGGAAAACGCCGTTGCTGGAGATACTGCCAGTGGAGCTACTAAAGAAGTCATCACAGAAACCGGATTAAAAGTCAAAACGCCCCTCTTTGTTCAGACTGGAGATCGGATCAAGGTGGACACGCGCACTGGCGAATACATCACCCGCGTTTGATCTTTGGCACTGTAGGCAAGAAACCGAGTTTTTCAAAAAAACTCGGTTTCAACAAGTTTAAGACAGATTGTTTTGTAATGTTTTGATAGTAGTTGATAGAACAGTTTGATAAAAATCAACTTTTACGATGGTTATGTGCTTAATAATTAGGTCTGCATTGGCGGTGAATAATTTCATGGGTCTCACATAGCTTTCTTAGAAAGTACAACTCGTTGCGCTAACCTGAAGCTGAAAACCCAGGTTAGTTAAACGAATGACGATAGCTGAACTAAGAATTGCTCTTTTACCCCTCTTGATTGTCTCCTGGCAAATATGGTATAGTGCAACTGTCTTTATGTTAATCTCCTTCGATTGTTGAGGGGGTCATAGGAGGCTTATATGAAACTTCCCCAGGTCGTATTACCCAAAAGAATAGCTGTTGTTTTGTTGTTGTTGCTGGTGATGATGGTTGGAATGGTTTCTACCAGCTACGCTGCGCCGGAAACATGGCAAGGAACATACCATATGGTGCAGTGGGGTGAAACATTGTCAGGGATTGCTTACCGTTATGGCGTGACAGTACAAGCCGTTTTGCAAGCCAACCCGTACATTCACAATCCCAACCTCATCTATGCCGGGTTGACGTTGTATATTCCACCCACCAGCTACACCCCGCCCCCGCCACCAGGAGGGGGGTATTATTGCCGGTTCAACCATTATGTGTCTTATGGGCAAAATTTGATTGGAATCGGCCGTTATTATGGTGTTAGTCCCTTTGCGATTGCTGAAGCGAATCACCTTTACAACCTCAATTACATTTACGCCGGGCAGTATTTGTGTATTCCGTAATTGAGCAAAGTGGCGTATAACGTATTAGACATTATTGGAAATAAAAACTTTGTAAATTTCATGTCATTCCTTCGATA
>CAZPEJ010000688.1:0-3133 GCA_964585465.1 uncultured Ardenticatenaceae bacterium | reverse complement strand
AGAAGTGCTGGAGCGACAACAATATACCCATCCGGTGGAAAGTGTCAGCCAGGTAGTTTCGGTGGAGGAGTTGTCAAGCACCCAGACGGCCATTAAAGAGATTTACACCGATAAGTTGGTGAAAGAGTATATTGTGGAAATTGTGCGGCAAACCCGCGACCACCCAGATGTGTACCTGGGTTCCAGTTCGCGCGGGGCATTAGCTATTTATCGGCTATGCCAGGCACGGGCGGCTATGTTTGGGCGAGACTTTGTTTTGCCGGATGATGTGAAAGCCCTGGCGGTAGCAGCATTAGCTCACCGCATCATTGTGGGGCCAGCCGCCCGCATCAAAGATGTAGAAGCGGCCGCCATTGTGCAGGATATTTTGGATCGTGTGCCGGTGCCGGGGGCACAAGGACGGCCGTAATTGATTCAACGCATACTCAGTCAGCGACGCACGGTTGTATTTGTGATGGCTGTGGTAGCCACTCTCGGCGGGTTGGTGACCGGCCGGGATTTGCTATTTAACCTGGCCTACCTGCTGGGTTTTTTGTTAATCCTCTCCTTTGCCTGGGCCTGGGCCAATTTGCACTGGGTCTACCTTTCGCGGGTCACACGGGTACGGCGTACTCAGGTGGGACGGCCGTTAGAAGAACGTTTCTCCGTTCGCAACACCAGCATGGTGCCCAAACTGTGGTTAGAAGTTCGTGACTTTAGCTCCGTTCCGGGGCATTACTCCAGCCATGTGGTCAATAGCCTGGGGCCACGCCGCACCTACAGTTGGCGTGTAACCACCATTTGCCGTGAACGGGGGCGGTACCAGTTAGGCCCAATTCAGCTGCATACCAGTGACCCGTTTGGCCTTTTCCCCATGAAACGGGAACTCACCCCCACCACCAATGTCGTCATCTACCCCCTCACCTTCCCCATTCACCAGTTTGCCCTGCCGGTTGGGGTGTTGCCTGGTGGGGATGCCTTGCGCCGTCGTACCCATTATGTCACCACCAATGCTTCCGGGGTGCGCGACTATGCCCCAGGGGATAGTTTTAGCCGAATCCATTGGCGCAGCACTGCCCGCCGCGACCGCCTGATTGTGAAAGAGTTTGAGCTAGACCCCCTGGCTGACATCTGGATTGTGGTGGATATGGCCGCTTTTGGGCATATTTCGCCCCGTTTTGCCGCCAACGAAACACCCGCGCTGTCTAACTTGCCCGCCTGGGTGCGGATGGAGGAGTTTAAGCTGCCTCCCACAACCGAGGAGTACACGGTGACGGTGGGGGCTTCCCTGGCGCAATACTTTCTACGCCTGGATCGGGCGGTGGGGATGCTTGGGTATGGGCAGTCGAACGAGATTGTGCAGCCAGATCGTGGCGAACGGCAGCTTAACCGCATTTTGGAAACGCTGGCGGTGTTACGAGCCGAGGGGCAGGTGGCGGTGGAGGATGTGATACATGCGGAAGCCCATTTGTTCCCACGCGGCACTACGGTGATTGTGGTTTCGCCCACTGTGCGCGAAAACTGGGTGGCTTCGGCGCGTCAACTCAGTCGGCGTGGGCTGCGGGTGGTGTCGGTGCTGGTGAATCCTGAATCGTTTGGGGGCAACCGTTCTAACGCGGGGATGGCTTCTTTGTTGCAGGCGAACGGCATTATGACCTATCTGGTGAATAACGGGGATGATTTAACGGCCGTTTTAAGCAAAGGCAACGTGCGGAAGGGTTATTACGTCACAGCATAACAGGAAACTGGCGCAAAGGCGCAGAGTATTTTCCGCTGCGTCTCTGCGCGAGTTATTTTTTAAGCCGCCACCGGCTCTTGCGGCAGGGTTGGCAGAAACTCAATTTCCAACATACCATTTCGCAACACTCCACCCCCGGCCCGCCGTTTGGCTAAGACCGCAGGCAAAATCATCTCCCGCTTAAAGTTGCCAATGGTGATAAACATCTCATCCCCCCGTTTCCGCAATTTGACATCCCCGCCGGTAACAAACGGCAACGGCAAACGGAGCAAATACCCCCCATCTGCTTTTTCACTGATTTCTTGTAACACGCCGCGATAAAAAACCTGGCAGGGGTCTTCGGCGGCAAAACAGTCGTGAGCCAGGCGGGACAGTGCCTGCACGCCGACCACTTCGCCCGTGTAATAGGGAGCGCGGAACAGGGGCAACGGCCGAAAATTGTCTTCTATCATCTGCAAGTATTTGGCCTGTAACTCTCGCCACCCCTGATAAAACGGCCCCTCCTGGGGGGCATCGGGTAAAATCCGGTTGATGACGATGCCATCTACTGGATAGTTAAACAGCCCCAGGTAACTCACGGCCCGTTCTGCTTCGCGCACCACCATCTTTTCTGGCTGCAACACCACCCGATAACTGCTAATGTCTGGGTTGCTCAAGGTTTGGCGCAATTCGGCCGTTGCCTGATCCAGTTTGGTTAGGGCTTCCAGCAATTCGGCTGGCCCTTTGAGCAATCTGCCAGCAAACGGTTTTAACACCTTTATTACCCCTGTTTCATAACGAGACAGGTGCCCGGCATACCAACGAAAGGTGTCGGGCATGGTCAACAGGCGAATGGTTTCGCCGGTTGGGGCTGCATCAATGATCACACGGTCAAAGTTGCGCTCTTTGGCCTGTTTGTTGATGTGCAGCAGGGCGACAATTTCATCCATGCCAGGAAAAGCTGACAGTTCATCCGCCACAATGTTGTTAATGCCGCCGCTGCCAGCAATGAGGCCGGAAACAAAGGTTTGCAGGGTGCCCCAGTAGTTATGAATGTCGGCTACGACGCTAATTTCTTGCGCCCACAAGTTGGGGGCCACTTCTTTGGGTCTATCTTCCAGGGGGGTGTCCAGGGAATCACCCAGGCTATGGGCAATGTCGGTGCTGGCGATGAGGGTTTTGTACCCCAACTCGGCACTACGAACGGCCGTTGCTGCTGCCACCGTCGTTTTGCCTACTCCCCCTTTCCCTAAATACAAAATAATTCGCATGGTATTCTCCCGATGTGATACTCTTGTTATAACGTATGGTGTAGAGGACTCTCAATACGTTATACGTTCCCTAGATTTTACGCAATAGGCAGTACGTTTTACAACCCGGTAAGTCGCAGTAGCCGCGATTTCCAAATCGCGTTTTTATCTCGTAGCCGCGATTTCC
>CAZPEJ010000687.1:0-3142 GCA_964585465.1 uncultured Ardenticatenaceae bacterium | reverse complement strand
TGGTTGGAAACACGCCAGACACCCGGCTTTTACTGGTTGGCTACAGATACCTCAACGGTTGCTTTACTGCGTTCTTTGTCCCATGCGGTCTACCACCATATTCACGGTACCCCCCCACCCCAACCTGGATTCACCTACTATGATTGGGATGCCCTTTTGCAGGAGATAGTCCGTTTTGTGGGAAAGAACCAGCAGAAAACCGTCATTATCTTGGATGAATTTACCTATGCCATGCAAGCTTACCCCGACTTGCCTTACAAATTGCAGGCCGTATGGGACCAACACTTCAAACAGTTGCCTGTTCTTCTCATTCTATCTGGTTCGCACATTGGGATGATGGAAGCTGGTATTTTGGCGCACCGCTCTCCTTTATACGGCCGGGCGACTGGCCTACTGAAGCTGTCCCCCTTGCCATTCAAAGATGTGCGAACCACCTTCCCTGGTTATGATGTGGAATCTTGCATTGCCTTGTATTCAGTGGTGGGTGGAATGCCTTATTATTTGGAACGGATGAATCCTAACCTGTCTGTTGTGGACAACATTCTGCAAAATGTCATGGGCGAGCCAGCTTTAGTACAGGATGAACCCCGTATTCTGCTGCAAGATCATTTCTCCCAACCACAGTTGTATGCGGCTCTCATTGCCCAAGTGGCTCAAGGGGTTCATTCACCCAAAGAGATGGCTGAGGTACTCCAGGTGGAACCCGCCAAAGTGAGCAACTATTTACATACGCTGGTGAAGTTAGGGCTGATTCAACGAGAAGTGCCAGTGACAGAACGACACCCAGACCAGAGCCGGAAGAGCCGTTATGTGGTCACAGACCCCTATCTACGGTTTTATCACCGATTCCTGGCTCCCCAGCTCCCCCACATTGTGCGCGGGGCGTATCAGGCTGTCTGGCAAACGATTGAGCGGCACTGGCGAGCCTATGTTGGCACACATACCTTTGAGGAGTTGTGTCGGGAGTGGGTATATGTGGCGGCCGAATTGGGTCAACTGCCCTTTTTACCACAACAGGTCGGCTCCCATTGGAGTGCCACCGAACAAATGGATGTGGTGGGGATCAACTGGGATGAGGCGGCGGTGCTGTTTGGGGAATGTAAGTGGAAACGGGAGAGTGCCTTAAATGAAGGGGAAGTGGAGAAGCTTTTTGCCCAAGCTGACCGGGTACAGCTAACCACAGGGAGCGGAAACCCATTTCGACGGCATTACCTCTTTTTTTCTCGTTCCGGTTTCACGGCACCTGCTCGCGCACAAGCCGCAGAACGAGAAGCTATCCTGGTGGATTTGCCGCGTTTAGATGAGGTGCTGGCTCAAGCAGTGCGGTAAGGTTGAAGCGTGTTTTGGGGTCGGGGTTTCGATGGGTACAGTAGGAGATATCTATTGGCAAAACGGCCGTTTGTGTCACAAACGGCCGTTTGTGATACAACCTCTTTATCACACGTTACTCCCGACCCACTGCGCCATCTCAGCATCTACCTGGGGCAAGTCCAGCAGACGCATTCCCCTGACTAACCAGTTCCGCCCGACCATCGGCTTCATGGTTGTTTCCCTGGCAAAGGTTTGGGCTGTTTCTGTCCAGCCAGCTCGGGCAAACCCTATGTAGTATACCGTCCATTGTCCACTTGTGGGCACAACATCGGCCGTTTTTTGCACCAGCGTATGGAGTACCTCTTGTCCCATCGGTTGTGGGCTCCATTTACACTCCCCTAAAAGAAGCGTTTTTTCCATCGAGTTTACCCCAGCCACGTCAATCTGGGCTGTCTTCGTCCACAAGCTGCCTACCTGGTCAGCCATGAACGGCAGTTTCCCATATGCACTGGCACGCAAGACCCACTCCCGGCACAACTCCTCCCAGGTATGGGTGCCAATGTAGTCCAGCAAATGCCGTTTGATTTCAGCTAACGCCTGTTCCTGCACCCCCAGAGCCAGTTGAGATTGGCGGGAAGCCAGAAACCGGTAGTAAAACCGCAGATACGGGTCAGTGATGTGATAACGGCCGTCGCGTGAGCCTTCATCCGCTATCACAGGCACTCGCCGTTCCACAAAACTTGTTTCACGCAAGACCGAGAGGTATTTGGAAACGTGGCTTTGGGCTAAACCGGTAAAGGTAGCTATCTCTTTTTGAGTCCGTTTTCCACCGGCAATGGCCCGCAAGATGCCGACGTAATTGTGTGGGTCATGGACAAAATCCTGCAATAACAGTCGGGGTTCGGCCTGCATCAAGTTGTTGGGCGTAAGCAGTTGTCGCCGGATATTTTCCGAAACAGATACCGTTGCATCTACCCTTCGCCAATAGGCGGGAATGCCGCCAAACAGGGCATAAATCGCCACCCGTTCATCCGCATCGTACTGGGGAAAGTAGGCTTTAGTGAGTCCAAACGGGAGAGGTTGTAACCGAAGTTGAGCCGTGGCCCGACCATAGAGGGGTGATTGATACGAGAGAGTGTGCCGTTCCATCATGCCCATGTGTGAACCAGAAAGGGTTAAAAACAAGTTCGTCTGGCTCAACAGATGATCCCAGCTATTTTGCAGCACCCCGGCCACGCTGGGGTCGAGTTCCAACAGGTATGTGAACTCATCTACAAACAAAGCCAGCCGTTCGGATTGTGCCAGATTAGCTACCTGCTGCCAGGCTTGGGCCCAGGTGGTAAAGGTGAACTCTTCTGGTGCCGGTGCCTGGGGGTTGGCGAAGTTGTAAATAGTTTGTGAAAAAGCTCGCAATTGGTCTAGGGCCGAAGAAGGTTCGGCGACCCAATAGAGTGCCCTCCCCTGCCGCTGCTGCATCCAATGGGTGATGAGTTTAGTTTTACCCACCCGGCGGCGGCCATAGAGGATTAGCAAGGTGGCATCTGGTGAATCCCACAATTCATCTAACAATTTGAGTTCGGCCAAACGGCCGACAAACGGTTTTTCCTGCATAACATATGCACCTGGTATGATACTTGTTGCGTATATTGTATACTCTCGTTTAGGGATGTCAATGAACAGGGAAAACCAGAGGGATATGAAAAATTGGGGTTTTTGCATATCCCCCCGAATCCCGTCACTACCGATACAACCAGCGCAACCTGCTAGAACAAGTCGCCCGTGCCACTGGTTACCCCCAGACCTACGAACTGCTGGCAACCTACCACTACGA
>CAZPEJ010000686.1:0-3146 GCA_964585465.1 uncultured Ardenticatenaceae bacterium | reverse complement strand
GAGGAGCAAATCTGGCATCTGGTGAACTATGTGCGGCGGCTGTCGGTGCAGAACTAAAGGAGTGGTGAATGGTGAATCGTGAATGAGAACCCTATTCACAATTTTTCCAACAGCTTTTCCTCATAGATGCGCCGCACGGTGGTTTCGATGTCTGGTTCGCGCACGGCCAGGTCGTGAATGCGGTAATGGGCAGAAATTCGGCCGATTAACTCGGATGCGGTCATGGTTTGCTGTTCAAACTGGTAGGTGGTTTGTGACCCCTCTTGTTTCACCACTTCAGCCCCTTCTACACTGACATCTGCATAAGGTTCGGCAAAATCTACCACCAGCTCCCGTTTGCCGCCAAAACGGGTTTGTAAGGTGTCTAAACGGCCGTCATAGAGTAAACGGCCGTGATCAATAATCATCACCCGTTCACACAACTTTTCTACGTCAGACAAATCGTGGGTGGTGAGCAGAATGGTAATGCCTTTTTCCCGGTTGATATGTTTGATGAACTGGCGAATGCGCTCTTTGGCTACCACGTCCAGCCCAATGGTGGGTTCGTCCAGAAACAGCAGGGTTGGGTTGTGCAGCAGGGCAGCACAAATATCTGCCCTCATGCGCTGCCCCAGCGAGAGGGAGCGCACTGGGGTGTTGAGAAAGGGGGATAGGTCGAGCAGTTGGGTAAAATCTGCCAGGTTTTGCCGGAATTGGGCCGGGGGGATTTTGTAGATGTGTTGTAACAGGTCTAACGATTCAATGACCGGCAAATCCCACCAGAGGGTGGTGCGCTGCCCAAAAACGGCCCCGATGTGAGCCACATGTTGTTGCCGTTCGCGCCAGGGGATTCGGCCGTTTACCCAAATGTTGCCTGCTGATGGCACTAACAACCCGGTCAACATCTTAATGGTGGTAGATTTCCCCGCCCCATTTGGCCCCAAATACCCCACCAATTCCCCAGGCGCAATCTGGTAACTGATGCCATCTACCGCTTTGACCACCTGATAGCTGCGGCTAAACAAATTTCGCACGGCCGCAAAAGCCCCACGATGATGTTTACTGATCTTAAAATGTTTTTGCAGGTTCTCGATGTGAATGATAGACATAGGTTTACCAAAATGATTAGGATTAACCCAGGAATGAAAATTAAACAACTTACAGAAGTGAGATTGGAGATTAGTGATTAGTTCAATCTCCAATCTCCAATCTCTAATCTCTTGTAGTATTTCTAACTCGCGCAGAAGAACATTTGGCGGTTAACTGCCGGTGCTTTGGTAATGTTGGATGCCAAACCGCCAAAAAGCCAACGCCAGCCACAACACCCCCGCCCCAACCAATGGTGAGAGGAAAGGGGTGACGGCCGGAAAGCCAAATGGGTCGGGTTTGCCCAGAAAGTAGAGGGCGGGATAGTAATTGAGAAAGATGGCCGGGACGATGTAGGTAAAAAAGCGGCGCATCAGGTCGTGGTAAATGTGCATGGGGTAGGAGATGAGCAGGCTGCCACCGTAGGTGAGAATGTTCATAACTTCAATGGCTTCTACTGTCCAGAAGGTGATGGTGGAGCCAACAATAAAGAGGCCACCAAAAAAACAGACCATCCCTGCCACCACCAGGGGCAAATAGAGCAGTTTGCCAATTGTCCAGACGATGGTGATGCGATTGAGGGCAAACAGGAGGATGAGCAACCCCAGGGAGATTCGGCCGATTCGCCGCAGAGTGAAGTCTGCCCCCATCACTTGTAGGGTAATGGGCAACGGCCGTAACAACAACTGGTCAAAAGTGCCGCGCCGTACCCCTTGCCCAAAAGTTTGGGGATCAAACCCGGCAAACACCATGTCCATGATGCCAAAGGCAATTTCTACCAGCCCATACAAAAAGGCCACTTCGCCCAGTGTCCAGCCGCGAATGGTTTGGAACTTTTCAAAAACTAGCATCAGGGCTGCAAACTCTACTCCCACTACCATCCCGGTAGCTAAAACATCCAGGACAAATGCCGCCCGGTACTGTAGCTGGCTGCGAATTTGTACGCCGATGAGACGGCCGTAGGTGGTGAAGTGGTGTGTCATGGTATCGCTGGTATGGTGTACGCCCTCACCCCCCCAGAATGACCAGCCGCCGCACGGCCGATCTCAACAGTAGCTGGCTCAGGAGTGTGAGCAGAACGGCCCAGAGGAGTTGGTTAAAAATCGCTTGCCACATGGCTGCCCCTTGCAAAAGGCCCAGGTACACCTCAATGACGGTGTTTAGGACGTGGGGAAAGGGAGTCAGGTAAGCGATTTGTTGCACCCAGGTGGGGAAAAACCGAACCGGCATGAGAAACCCGCTAAAAAACCAGGCCAACGCAAAGGCAAAACGGCCGATTCCTTTGGCGTTTGGTGTCCAGAAGGCGGCTAAATTGACCAAAAACCGGAAGGCAAAACTGACCCACCAGCTAAACAGCAAAGCCAGAATAACCCCTAACCATTGCTCCAGGCTGGTGGGGTAGGTGAGGTCAAAAACCAGGTCATACAAGACCATCAAAATGGCCCCACGCAGCAACAGTTGAACGGCCGCCCGCCCGGTATCCTGAGCCAGCCAAAAGGTAAAATAGTTCATCGGTTTGAGCAAATCGGCCGAAACTTCCCCACTATGCACCGAATTCATTAAATCCCACCAACCAAAAAGGCTCAAATAGGCGATGACAGATTGGGAAACCCCCGTATAAACCACCGCCCCCTGCAACGTGATACCAGCCACCTCGGTCTGGTCGCCATACAGAGCCACCAAAATGGTAGCCCGCAGCAACCCAAAGAAAAAATTAGTCGCCAACCCCGCCAGAATAGCGGCGCGGTAGGTGAGATAACGCTGAAATGAACGGATGGTGAGTTCCCAAAACAGGCGCATAAAAATTAACCAACGGTTGCTGGCCGGCACTCTAAAATATACAGCTTGTAATCCACACTGGCGTGGTGCGGCACAATATCCAGAGCAAATTCCACTTCCATCGGACGGCCGTATCCCTCTTCCAGGCGGCTTAAGGCAGTCCGCATCAATTTAACAAACCGGTTATCTTTGGTTAAGTTGTTAAATGTCAGGATAAAGGGGTCGGTGGGCAAAAAGGTGGTGTTTGTTTCAATGTCTTGTAACTGATCCCCGTTATCAATGGAGGCGACATGGCGCAGGTG
>CAZPEJ010000685.1:0-3147 GCA_964585465.1 uncultured Ardenticatenaceae bacterium | reverse complement strand
GCCCGGCTGTTGGTGTATGGGTGGGTGTGGCGGATGGCCCGGTGGTGGCAGTGGCCGTGGGCGTGGCGGATGGCCCGGCCGTTGGTGTATGGGTGGGCGTGGCGGATGGCCCGGTGGTGGCAGTGGCAGTGGGTGTGGCCGAGGGGCCAGCAGTGGGGGTACGGCTAGGCGTGGCGGTTGGGGTGTGGCTGGGTGTGACAGTGGGGCCAGGGGTATGGGTGGGGGTGACGGTGATGGGGGCTATAACCGGAACACAGGCGGAAAACTCCGAGGTGTTGCCGTCAGGGTCGGTGGCAGTGGTGGTTAACCAGTCGCCAGGTGAGACGATGCCAGCCAGATCGCCTACCAATGTAACAGAACCGGTGTTATCGGTGGTGACGGTTTCGCTGAGGAGGTATTCTTCCCCTTCGCCAAATGCCAACGGATCACAACTGCTGCTACGATACAGGTCGAGGGTGTATTGGGTGTTGGGTTGGCTGTTGAGAACGGCCGTTAATTGGGTACTCCCCGATGGTAATTGTAAAACAGGGTAGTTTTGGCGTTCATTTTCCCCACTATCCTCATCCCCAGTATCATTAACATCTACCCCGTCTCCACCTAAATCAATCCCCAATCCGAGGTTGCCAAACAGAGAGTTACCGCGAATCTCGTTTTGGATGGGGGTGCCAGTGACGTTAGAATCTAAAAATATCCCATCCCCTGAGTTAGAATGAATGAGGTTGGCTTCACCGGGGGCGGTTCCGCCGATATGGTTGCCAACAGCACCCCCTGTTATCTCGATCCCGTTTGAAAAATTAGGCAGTGAGGCGAGTCCGTCAGCAGTAACGCCAATATAATTTCCCAATACATTGTTGTTATTCCCTGCGTTAATGCGAATCCCGAAGAGTGTATTGCCGCTAATGACATTACCAGATAAACCATCTGAGCCGCCAATGGTGGCATAGCTGGCATACAAATAGATGCCATACAGGTTGTTGACGTTATCCGTGCCATCGGCCGTTGTGCCAATAAAGTTATTGACAATCACAACATTATCTTCGCTGGTAGAAACGTAGATACCATTATGATTGTTACCGGAAATGACATTCCGTTGTGCCGGTGAATTATTACCCCCAATGGTGTTATCGCCTGTGTAGATAAGGATGCCATTCAAACCGTTTCCCATGTCCGATATACCGTCTGCTGCCAGGCCAATGTGATTGCAACGTATTCGGTTGTCGTTGGTGCCGATGACAATCCCGGAGCCGTCAAAGTTGCCAATGACCAGCCCACGAATAAGGCTGCCATTACTGTTCCCGTCCAGTTCAAGGCCATCCACGTCATTTCCGGCGTTACTACCATCCAGGACAATCATCAAATTAGCCGGGGTGGTATCTGTGGGGCAGGTGGTACCGGGTGGAGTGTCGCCGCGAATCTCCATCGGAACGACAATCGTTGGTAAAGCTGAGTTGGGGGCGATGGTGATGGGGCCGGAACCAGAGATATTAAATTGAATGATATGGGGGGTGGCATCGGGGCCTTGGGCATTTAGCTCCTCAATGGCGGCTCGTAAGGTACATTGTTGCCCGGCCTGCGACGAGGTGTCGCATATACCGTCGCCAGGGTTCATGTCGTTGTGATTGGCACTGTCGTTGACGGTGAGGGTGGTGTTTTGGGGGGCAGAAAAAAAAGCAGTGACGGGTTGAATGGGGAAGTGCCAGAGGAGCAGGGTAAAGGCAGCGATGGTAAAAAAGCTGGTGAGATAAAAAGTAATTGGAATAGATAAGTTTCTGATACTCATAAGTTCCTCATGGGTTATATGACATAAGGTTATCAATTGATAGCGTGCTGAAGGGGATTAGGGATTGGAGATGAGAGATTTGCCTACCCTCAATCTTTAATCCCCAATCTCAATAAAAATGTGAGTTTATTCTTTTTGTGAGTGTAGATTGCCGTCATCTTCAAGATGGCGGCGATCTTCAGGGGTTTAATGTTTGGTAACGATTTAGCGACAGATGGCGTGAATGACAGCTTCGTTGCCGCCGCCGATGATGCGGAGCCGAACGATGGGTTGGTTGGTTCGGGTGAGGGTGTAGCTGTGAAGCAGGTCGTCGGCGGGCAGGGGTTGGACATCTTCGATGCCGCCGGAGGCGTTGTAGGCTACGATGGTGCCGTTTTGGGGGCTAAATAAGCCGATGAGGATGGCAATGATGCCGCTGGGGGCTGGGAGGTTGATACTTATTCCGGCGTTAGCAAATTGTGCGCCATGAACGGTGTTACCTGCTGCGTCGGTAAAGACATTGACAAAAGGGTTAAAACCACCCAACTTCTGGAAGGTAAAGCCGTTGATAGTAAAGTTGGAACCTAACACGGTGTTGTCTGGGTAGGCCAAAAAGTTGGCACAAGTGGGTTGGGTTTCTGCTTTGGCGGAAGGGGCTAACCAGACAACGGCGACTAACAGGGATAAAATTACCAATAACTTTTTCATTGTTTGACTCCTATACTGAAAATACTCTCTTTGCAGATTTTGAATAGAATGTGGGTTTGACGGGTTTTTGCGGGTTAAAACCAATCAATTGTGTTGGATAAAATGGAACGGGTTATCTGTTTTAACGGCCGTAAAACGCATATTGATAGGGTGGAACGGTGATGGGTAGGCAGAGGTGAGGGCGTAACCCGGCCGTTTCCAGGATGGTGATGGTTTTGTTATCGCTGGGGTTGACGCGGAACAGGTGGTCGGTGAGTTCCCAGTCGGTGAGCAGCCATCGGTGCAGGGTAGCCATAAATTGAGCCGCGAAGTTGCCTTCTGGGCAGGTGTAGCAGAACCAGCAGGTGATCATGGCACTGTTTTGGTCAGCGCGGATCATGAAGTGGTTGGGGGCGTTGTGGTGATGGAAAAACGGCCGTAATGACGCAATTTGTACCCCGCCCAGACACCTGTTTTCTTGGGTGTTGAGCAAGGTGAAAGAAAACTTTTCCCCGGCCCAGAAATCTCGCTCTGCCTGGGCAATCTGCCATGTGTGGTCTTCCCAGGTGTATGGCCTGGTATCGTCGCCAGGGCGCAAAAGGGCCTGGGGGTTTCGCAGGTACGCTTCATAGGTGAGGGTGGTGTGCGGGGATTGTAACGGCCGTAATCGCCACTGTGGGCCTTTTAAGAACCGGGGAGTT
>CAZPEJ010000684.1:0-3149 GCA_964585465.1 uncultured Ardenticatenaceae bacterium | reverse complement strand
TAGCTGATAGCTGATAGCTGATAGCTGATAGCTGATAGCTGATAGCTAATAGCTGATAGCCTTTATAAAATAGACGCGATACGCTGCCATTTAGATGCAAATTTGCTGTCAGCAGAATTTATCCGCAGTTGGCGTTTTTCGGTACAATACAAGGGTTACAACTTTCTGAATGATACAACTGCTCTGGAGTTATGCGATGTTTTGATGCCAAGCTGGATCAATAGCGTTTATTGGAAACAAGATTTCTCGCGCCGCGTCTTTGCACGACATCAAGTTAATCCGATAATGCCTAATGATCAGGGGTAAAAACATCACCTTATGGATAAATTATGATAATCGAATTCGGCCGGGACATTTGTGGGAATCTGGCATTTGCGGAAAACCGCGAGTGGTTGGTGACAAACGGGATTGGTGGATTTGCCTCTGGCACGATTGCTGGTTTGTTGACTCGGCGGTATCATGGGTTATTGACGGCCGCTTTGCAACCCCCAATCGGCCGTTTTTTGCTGGTTAGTAAACTAGACGAAAAAGTCACCTATGGCGATAAAGAATATGCCCTCTACATCAACCGATGGGCTGGCGGGGCAATAGACTCACATGGCTACCAATACCTGGAACATTTCCACCTGCAAGGCACAACACCGGTCTGGACATATGCCCTGGCTGATGCCCTGTTAGAAAAGCGGGTTTGGATGCAACAAGGTGCAAATACCACCTACGTGCAATACACGTTACACCGTGCCTCACTCCCTCTTAAACTACGCGCCCGCCCCCTGGTTAATTACCGCGATTACCACACAGAAACCCATGCCCACCAGTGGGAAATGAAGGTGGAAACCATTCCACACGGCCTCAAAGTGACTGCCTACGATGGGGCTACCCCCTTCTATCTGTTGAGTGATCGGGCTATAACAACGGTTAAACAGGATTGGTACCGCCGCTTTTTCTTGATGAAAGAAGCCAATCGAGGCTTAAATGCCATTGAAGACCAGCTTTCGGTGGGGGTGTTTGAGGTAACGCTCCAGGTGGGGGAAAGTGTGACCTTTGTGTTGAGTGTAGAAACAACCGATGTGTTAGAAGGTACGGCCGCTTTTGCGGAACGCCAGGTTTATGAACAGGAGTTACTAAACAAGGTAGCCGAAAAGAACCAAAGCCACTCCCCCCTCTCCTCTCGCTCTTCAGCCTTCAACCAGCTCATTCTGGCCGCCGATCAATTTATTGTGAAACGGCCGTTACCCGGAAACCCAGACGGCCGTTCCATCGTGGCCGGGTATCAATGGTTTAACGATTGGGGGCGAGACACCATGATTGCTCTACCGGGTCTCACCCTGACCACCGAACGCTTTGACATTGCCGCCAAAATTCTCCGCACCTATGCCCATTTTATCAACGAAGGAATGCTGCCCAACCGTTTCCCCGATGCCAGCGAAAAACCAGAATATCATACGGTAGATGCCACCCTGTGGTACTTTGAAGCCTTGCGGGCTTATCATGCCGCTACGGGCGATAACCACTTTGTTCATGAGTTATACCCCGTGTTGCAAGACATCATTGCCTGGCACCAGCGTGGCACACGCTACAACATCCACGTAGACCCGGCCGATGGCCTGCTTTATGCAGGTGAAACAGGTCACACGCTCACCTGGATGAATGCCACACACAATGGCGGCTGTGTCACACCGCGTATGGGCAAACCGGTTGAGGTAAACGCCCTGTGGTATAACGCTCTGTGCATCATGGCGGAGTTTGCTCATTTGTGGGGAGGCAAATCCAAGATGTATACAGAAATGGCAGAAAAGGCGAAGGTGGGATTCGGCCGTTTCTGGCACCATGAACTCAACCACTGTTACGACGTACTGGACGGCCCCAACGGCCCCGACAACAGCCTGCGCCCCAACCAACTATTAGCCGTTGCCCTTTGCCACTCCCCGCTTAGCACAGAACAACAAAAAGCAGTGGTAGACATCTGCGCCCATCACCTGCTCACCTCACACGGCCTGCGAACCCTGGCCCCCACCTCCCCCAACTACATTGGCAGCTACGGCGGCGATTCCAATCTGCGAGCCATCGCCTACCATCAAGGAACCGTTTGGTCCTGGCTCATTGGCCCCTTCGTCCAGGCCCATCTGCGCGTTTACCAAAACCCTGCCCTGGCCCGCTCCTTCCTCACCCCACTGCTACACCAATTGACCGATCATGGCGTTGGCAGCATCGGCGACATCTTCGATGGCGATCCCCCCTTTGCTCCACGAGGTTGCATCGCCAAAGCGTGGAGCGTCGCAGAACTATTGCGGGCCTATACGGCAACGATAAAATAACCACCACATCACCTAAATTGACCTTGAGGCAAAACACAAATGGCACAGCTTGTTAAAAAGACAGAAGCCCATCCCTTCAATCTGTTTACCGAATCCAATCCGCATGAATTTACCAATGAGGAACATCGTACAAACATCTATCAAAGTATTAGTAAACCCACCATCCCAAAAGAAGTCACTCCTGATACCCCTTTACACAAACTTAACCTGAATTGGCGAGAGCAAGAGTTACCAGAAAAAGAGCGAACAAAACATGTCCACCGTCTACACCCATATCTAGGTAAATTTATCCCCCAACTGGCTGAAATTTTCCTGCGAAAGTATTTTGAACCAGGGCAAATTGTTCTGGATCCGTTTGCAGGTTCTGGGACAACATTAGTTCAGGCTAATGAGTTAGGCATTCATGCGATTGGTTATGACATCTCTGTTTTTAACGTCTTGCTCATGCGAGCAAAAACAGCTTTTTATAATTTGAAGGGAGTAGAACAAGAGATTTTGGATATACTTGAAAACGTCAGATCGTCCACCACCCCTAAAAACCATCAACTATCCCTCTGGGACTCCCAGAATGGCGGCTCAACCACGAAAAAGTCAACAAGCAGTAAATACCTTGAATGCTGGTTTGCTCCTCAGTCCCTTCACGAGCTGATAACATATCGTAATCTCATTGAGAATTACGGGAATCAGGACATATTAAAAATTATTCTGTCGCGCTCTGCTCGCTCTGCCAGATTAACCACACATTTTGACCTTGACTTTCCAAAAACACCTCAGGTAGAGCCTTACTGGTGTTATAAACATAGCCGAATGTGTGAACCAACCTCTAATGCT
>CAZPEJ010000683.1:0-3165 GCA_964585465.1 uncultured Ardenticatenaceae bacterium | reverse complement strand
GTGTCAGGTCAGTACCACCATTTACCAGACAGCCTTTTTCTCTGGTTTTCCCATTACCGCCCGGTTGGAACATGGTTACTGGCTGAACTATTACAACGACGGGGCTGGCCCTGGTATGGATGCGACGGTGTATTCTCCCATTGTAGATATGAAGTTTATCAACAACACCCCTCACTACTTGCTGATGGAAAATTATTTTAGCACCGAAAACCAGGCTTTGACCTTTAAGTTTTATAGCACCAGTTTGGGGCGTACAGTTGTCAAAGAGGGGCCATTTATTGAAGATGAAACGGCCGTTCCCGGCTCCGAAGAAGATAGATGGGTGTTTGACCCCGATGTGCCAACTGGTATGGTACAACAAATTGATTGGGCGACCCAGGGAGCTAACGTTACCGTCTATCGTACCGTCCTAAACGCCAACGGCGAAGAAATCCTCCCCCGACAAGCATTTGTCAGCCGTTACATCCCCTACCCCAACACCTACCACTATGGCCCAGGGGTAGAAGAAGGTGACTACTCCCTGGTGCCCGACGATAACGAACCCTAGTATCAGTAGCCAGTAATCAGTAGGGAATTACCAGAGGAACCGTATCTTCAAGTTAGCGCACGACCAGATTGGTTCTCTGTTCAGCCAGGCCAATGGTGGCGATGGCCCCAGCATTAAACGGCAAATAATCCGTTGCTACCCCATCACTAAAAATGACACCCCCCTCTGGCATGTTCGACTCCAGGTGCAAAGGAGATTCGGCCGTTATCGCGCCACATACCATGCTGGCTGCCGAGGTTTTGCTGATAAACGGCTCACGAACCACATACAACAACTGGTTACTTTCCCAGGTCATTGGGGGTGGCTGCATGGTGGATTGGTTGTTGCCAAATTGGGCCAACAAACCATTTGCCATGTTAAAAACACTGCTCAACCAGCCCGTTGCCCCAGCCCCAGTGGAAACCAGGATGCCGCTTGAGGAGTGGGATTCGGAACGGCCGTTTGCCTGAATGTGGTAACGGGCCGAAATGTGGTCGTGTCGGCCAATAAACAGATCATTAAAGGCCAACAAACTTTGCCCATCGTTTAACCCGGCTTTTGCCATGGTAATAGGGCGAATTTTTACACTGTTTTGCAAGATGCGGCGAACGGCCGTTCCTGCCTCTGCCACTGTAAACGGCAACAACACCCCATCTATCCGGTGCGGATCAGGATTCACCGCCACCAATAGCTGCCCAGACAGATATTTGGCCGTGTTAACCACCAGGCCATCAATACCAATCGTCACCACCACATCACCTGGGGCAAATAGGAAGTTAGGCAAAAAAGCCCGCTCAATCACCTGCAACTTCAAAATCCCCTGCAACCCCCGGCGCAGTTCCGCCAGCGAAGCGTAATAGATGTTATGCTCCTGCTCATATAACTCAAAGTTGCCACTGCTATGTTCAATATAAAACTTTGCCTGGGCTTTGCTGTTGAACCGTTCAATCAACCCTTCCAGGCGTGTCTTGCGTGTCACGAGAACAATTTTGTCGTAAGTCATGTTGTTTGTAGCTTTTAGCCGTCAGCGGGGAAGCTGTCAGCCGGAAAGGCTTTCAGCCGTCAGCTATCAGCCGTCAGCAGGGGAAGCTGAAAGCTGAAAGCTGATAGCTGATAGCTAATAGCTGATAGCTAATAGCCTCTCTCACTTCTTTTGCATCAAGGTTTCCAACAAATCGGGTGAGATGTTGAGTTGCCCAATTTTGTTGGCGTTTTCCGCCAGCTGTTTCAGGGCCATTGTGACCATCAAGCGGGGTTCGGCCGATTGCATCGCCAGCAGTTGCAACAGGTTGTCATCTAGTTGTTGCAATGGTTGGAGCGAGGCGGCAATGGCGTATGCCTGGGTGTCAGCTTCGGCGCGGGCGTTGGTGGTGCGAGCAGCCACATACTGTTTGCGCTCGTTTTCCAGGCGGATTTGCTCCTCTAATTGCATGGTGCGGATTTGTTGCTGTTTGGCCTCGATGGACATGTCAGCTTCTACTTTGGCTTCCCGAATCTGCCGATTTTTAGCTTCCACTGCCAGTTGGGTATTCAGTTCGTTCTCTTTAATGCGCCGTTCCTGCTCAACGGCCGAATTTCGGCGGTCATAAATAGCTTCATCTGCTTTGCGCTGGAAGGCTTCGCGGGCTTCGGCTTCCAGGGCACGGGCTGTCTCCGGGGTGGCTTTGATGGCGAGGATGGACAGGGTGAGCAGTTCTACCCCCAGAGCCGTGAGGGCCGGGTCGTGGCTAACCCGCTCTAACACTTCGGTGGCAATTTCGTCGGAGGCTTGAATGGCGGTACGTAACGGCCGTTTCTGTACCTCGGCTCGTGTCACCACCTGCACCAGATTCACCAACCGTTGTGGCAATTTGTCTGGATCATCGCTGGTGTACTGCTCAATGGTGTTCACCACCGTGTAATTGAGCAGCGAGGCTACCAGTTCCGGGTTGATAATCCGGTAGGTGAGTTGCCCTTGCACGGTGATGGGTTGGAAATCGGCCGTTACTTCATTAAAGATAAACGGCACATCGGCACTACCCACCGGCACCACCACAATGGAAGCGGTTGGTTTGTAGTAAAAAAAGGCTTGTCCAGCCCCTTGGTGGCGGATTCGGCCGTTTTGGTAATGAATCACGTATTGGGTTGGGCCTGCTTTCAGATATTGAATACCAAACATTTTGTGTCTCCTGGGTTGGCAAACGATTTTTCCATCGGCCGCCGGAATAGTGTGTTTTTAACACGAAGCCATCACAAAAAGAAAGGGGATGAATCCCCATAAAGTGTATAAATTACACTAATTATACAATAAACCCCACCCCCTGTCAATCATCTTTTTTCTGGCAACCTCCAACAAATAAAACCAACTTTATCACACCATTTGTTGAAAAATTTATTTTCATATTCATTTTATTTACATTGTACTAAATTTTTCAAAAACAGTTCTTGACAAACTTTCCTCAAACATTTATTATTTCCCCATAATTATTAAAAATAATTTATAGGTATGTGAATTTTCTTAATAACAGTTGAAATTAACCACAGAGGACACAGATAAAACGGATTGACACGGATTTTTTTTCTTTTAACTTGAAACCTGAAACTTGGAACTTGAAACTCAAAGGATCGCATGACACAAAAATCTCTAAAACCCTTTTTTA
>CAZPEJ010000682.1:0-3172 GCA_964585465.1 uncultured Ardenticatenaceae bacterium | reverse complement strand
GCCTTTAGATGAACCTTATATCAAGGAGTTGCCGCGTTATAACGGCCGTTGGACGGTTCCCATCGGGGAGTATTTTGTCCTCGGTGATAATCGTAATAACTCTAGTGACTCGCATACCTGGCTCTTTTTGCCAAAGGAGAACATCATTGGCAAGGCAGTGGTTATCTATTGGCCGCCGCAAGATTGGGAGACAGTGCCTCATCATGTCTACGCGAATGAGCCATGAGTGATTCAAAAGAGATAGAGGCATTGGTGCGGCAGGTGGTGGAGCGGGTGCTGGGCCAGGGGAACCCTCGTTCGACCAGACCTGTGTTGGATGAAACGGCCGTTCGCCAAATGCCCCCCGGTTCCACTCAATACCTTTCCCCCGATACCCTCATCACTCCCCTGGCGCGGCAAGCAGCTTTGGAGCGGCGTGTTCAGTTGAAAGTAAACAGTGAACAGTACACAGTAGACAGTACGCAGTACTCAGTGGGTTCACAACAGCGGGTATTGGGCACTACAGTCGCTCTGGGGGCGGATCATGGGGGGTATGCGCTGAAAGAGCAGTTGAAAAAGATGCTGGAAACGGCCGATCCCGCCTATACCATCATTGATTGCGGCACTCACAACACCCAGGCAGTAGATTACCCCGATTTTGCTTATGCGGTGGCCCGGCTGGTGGCCGAGGGCAAGGCCGGGTATGGCATCCTGATAGATGGGGCAGGTATTGGTAGCTGCATGGCTGCCAACAAAGTTCCTGGTGTACGAGCCGCAATGTGTTATGATCAGGCAACGGCCGTTAACAGCCGCGAACACAACAACGCCAATGTTCTCACCCTGGGAGCCGGGCTGATTGGCCCAAACCTGGCACAACAAATTGTCAAAACCTGGCTGGCAACCGGGTTTGCTGGTGGTCGCCACGCCAAACGAGTGGAAAAAATAAACCAGATAGAAAAACGATTTTCAAACACAAAACGTGAACTGTAATGGTTTTATCACGTCCCACCTCTCACACTTATGTACGACAAAACAACCGTCGAACGTATTATTGAAGAAGTTACCCGCGAAGTTTTGTTGCGGCTGAACCAGGCAGAACGGCCGAAAAATGATTCTGGCTGTAACTGCACCGATGGCTCTTGCGCCCAACATTGCACCGAAAAAGTTAAAAGTGTGATGCAAGCAGGCGCGTCGCGTATCTCCGCCTCGTTAGGCACCAAACCACAAACCAGCGATGTCTCCCGTTTAATTGACCACACCCTACTCAAACCGGATGTTTCCCAAGACCAGATTGCCCAACTGTGTTACGAAGCTCGCACTTACCATTTTGCCTCCGTCTGTGTTAATCCCACCCATGTCAAACTGTGTGCCCAACTGCTAAAAGGTTCCGATGTGGCCGTTTGTACCGTTATCGGCTTTCCGTTGGGGGCCACACCAGCCACCGTGAAAGCGTTTGAAACCCAGCAGGCCATCCGCGATGGGGCCAGCGAAATTGATATGGTGATCAACATTGGGGCCTTAAAATCCAAAGATTATCGCACTGTCCTTGAGGATATTGGGGCGGTGGTGCGGGCAGCCCACGCGGGCAACAGCCTGGTTAAGGTGATTATCGAGGCTGCCTTTTTGAACGACGAAGAAAAAGTGATTGCCTGCCAGCTTTCCAAAACGGCCGGGGCTGATTTTGTCAAAACCTCAACCGGTTTCGGCCCTGGCGGGGCAACGGTGGCGGATGTGGCTTTGATGCGGCGGGTGGTTGGCCCGGATATTGGGGTCAAGGCGGCAGGTGGTGTTCGTAACTATGCCGATGCTCAGGCGATGGTGGCGGCAGGGGCTACACGCCTGGGGGCCAGCGCGGGGGTGGCGATTGTGCGCGAGGCGCAAGGGCACGGCCCGGCGAAGGTGAGTAGTGGGTATTAGAACTGGTATCAGTACCCAGTGAGCAGTAATCAGTGAACAGTAATCAGTGAACAGTAATCAGTGAGCAGTGGGGAATTACCAGAGGAGACGTATCTTCAAAAACCTGGTGAGAGATTACGAAAACCTGAACTAATATGAAAGGTGATAAAACGATTAATATGGGTTTTGGAGCAAACATGAGTTTACTAACGTGCGAACAATGTAGAGTCGGCCGTTATCGCCCTACAAAAGCACCCTACCTGGAACCAATAAACGGCCGAATTATGGTGGTTCCCCATGTGCCAGCCCAGGTGTGTGATGTGTGTGGGCAGCTAGTTTATGACATTGAGTTTATGCACCAGCTAGAACATTTGCTGGATGAATTTGCGAAAAGTACCCCACCGGTGGGTAAGGGGAAACGATTTAATCTTTCTAAAACCTCACCCGATTGGCGACCAACGGAAAGGAGTATCTAACCTTGTCTGGTGTAGATTTACGCAGTTACGTTTTTTTGGATAGTTTGCAACCACAACATGCGGCATTTTTGGGGACAGTGGCGCGCGGGTTTTTGCCTCTGCCTGGGGATGCTTCGTTGTGGATTGAGATTTCTCCTGGTATTGAGATTAACCGTATTACGGATATTGCCCTGAAAGCGGTCAGTGTGAAACCGGGGATGCAGATTGTGGAACGGTTGTATGGGCTGTTGGAGATTCATTCCAGTAGTCAGGCTGATGTGCGGGCGGCAGGATCGGCCGTTTTGGATGCCCTGGGACTTAAGGAAGAAGACCGCCTCAAACCCCAGGTTGTCTCTAGCCAGATTATTCGCAATATTGATGCCCACCAGGTGCAACTCATTAACCGAATGCGGCACGGTCACATGATTTTGGCCGGGCAGACGTTGTATGTGATGGAGGTGCAGCCAGCCGCTTATGCGGCTCTGGCAGCTAACGAAGCAGAAAAACGGGCCAATCTCAACATTTTAGAAGTGACGGCGTTTGGCAGTTTCGGCCGGGTATACCTGGGTGGTGAAGAAAAAGACATCATGGCCGGGTATCAGGCGGCGATTGACGCGATTGAAAGTGTGGCTGGCCGGAAACAAGACGAAAAAAGAAAAGAGTAATAGTGACGATTGAAAAATCTAAATTTGTAAATCGTAGATGGAGGTCATGATGACAGATGCATTGGGCATGATTGAATGTAAAAGTTTTGCGGCGATGGTGGAAGCATCGGACGCAATGGTCAAAGCAGCCAAAGTGGAGTTGGTGGGGTATGAAAAGACGGGCGGCGGGTTGGTAAC
>CAZPEJ010000681.1:0-3174 GCA_964585465.1 uncultured Ardenticatenaceae bacterium | reverse complement strand
GAAGGACGAGGGACGAAGGGTGAAATATGGCAGAACACATATTTTTGCGAATGGAGAAAGATGGTTATTTGGCATATTGCGAGGTGGAGACATGAATGCAGATGATTATCAAAAATTAGCAGCAAGGACATTGTTGGAAGATGTTGCAAATTTCGATTCTTTGGAAATGGGGCTGTTATGGAATGTGATGGGGCTGGCGGGTGAGGTTGGGGAAGTGGTGGAGGCGGTTAAGAAGGGAATCTTTCACCGGCACGGACTTGATCACGAGAAAATGGTGAAGGAGCTAGGGGATTGCCTTTGGTATCTCTCGGCTATTTGTACCAAGTTGGATGTGACCCTGAGCCAGGTAATGGAGGCTAATATCTCGAAACTGGAACAACGATACCCTAACGGATTTACTTCGGCCGACAGTATAAAGCGGGCGGATGTAAGGAATGATGATGCAGCTTCGTGAGTGGCAACACCAGGCGATGGCTGTTTACGGCCGTTTAGCCGCCCAGGGTAAGGAGTCGCTGCTGCTGGAAGCTACGCCGGGCGCGGGCAAAACAACGGTGGCCGGGCAGATTATCTTGCATCAATTGCGGCAGGTCGGCCGTAAACGGTTCGCGGTGGTGGTGCCTACGGCGCACCTGCGGGGGCAATGGGCGCGGGCGATGGCGGCGATAGGGTTGCGAGTGTGTGCAGATTTTCGGGCAGGGAATGGCTGGCCGAAGCGACACCAGGGTGTGGCTTTGACCTATCAACAGGTGGCGGCCCGACCTGGTTATTTCGCTGACCTGTGCCGGGGTGAAATGGTTGTTTTGGATGAAGTTCACCATGCAGGCGAAGGGCTGGCCTGGGGGAATGCACTGAGAGCCGCCTTTGGTGATGTGTCGTTTCGCCTGCTGCTTTCTGGCACACCCTTCCGCAGTGATGACGCGCCTATCCCCTTTGTGCAGTATGCCAACGACGAGAGCCAACCGGATTTTGTGTATGGGTATGCCCAGGCTATTGCAGAGGGCATTTGTCGCCCGGTGGCGTTTGTGACTTATGGGGGACAAGTGGCCTGGGAGGAGAATAGTCTCAAATGGACGGCCGATTTTTCTACCCAGTTTGACCCGTTGGCGGCGCGGCGGTTGCGGGTGGCGTTGGCTCCAGAAAGTGACTGGATACGGCCGATATTGGCGGATGCTCACCATATGTTGTGCCAGGTGCGGGGACAACACCCTGGGGCGGGTGGGTTGGTGGTAGCAGTAGACCGCGAACATGCGCGGAAGTTGGCGGCGGTTTTGCGGGATGTGACGGGCGATGTTCCTACGGTGGCCGTGTCGGATGATCAGGAATCTTCACGGCATATCCAACGATTTACGGCCGATTCTTCCACCTGGTTAGTGGCTGTGCGAATGGTGAGTGAGGGAGTGGATATTCCTCGGTTGCGAGTGGGGGTATTTGCCACCACGATTACCACTCGCACGTACTTCCGCCAGTTCTTGGGGCGATTCACGCGCATCACCCCACGCCCGGCAGGGGTGCAGGTGGCCTACTGTTTTATGCCTGCTGATACCCGCCTGGAGTATCTGGCGGCGGAAATTGAGGAAGAGCAACGCCATATCATTGCCCCACCGGTGGCTGAGTCTGTGGATGTGGCGCAAGAGCCAGAGGGTACGCCTGTCAGGGTTTTGTGGAAGCCGCTGCCCTCGCAAAACCCTGGGGCGGAGGGGTTGATTGTCAACGGCCGACAATTGACCTTGTTTGGTGTGCCTGCGCCTAAATGGGAACAGGTGGTGCAAGCACATATAGAAACCAGGCTGGCGGAACCACCAGACGAAAGCCGCACTGACCTGGTGCAGCAAATCAAACGACTGGTGGGGGTCTATTGCCGCCGATATGAAACAACGTATGAGGCGGTGTATGCCCTGTTGAATCGGACACAGGGCGTAAAGACACAGGCCGATTGCAGTTTACAGCAGCTTCAATTTAGATTGTCATGGCTGAGGAGGTTTGGGTGAATTACGAAGGACGAAGGACGAGGGACGAAGGGTGAAATATGGCGGAACACACATTTTTGCAAATGGAGAAGGATGGTTATTTGGCATATTGCGAGGTGTGTAAAAGCGCGCAACTTCTCCAAGTGCCTATGTCAATAGAAGATTTTTTGTTTCAGATAGAAGCGTTTGCCGAGAAACACCGGGATTGTAGGCTGGAAACAGACGAATTACGTGATGTTGGACAAATAACGCCCATCAAATTATAATACACAATCAAGAATCAACGGCAAGCGGCCTCAGCAACCGCCTACGTGTAACAAGGATGAAGGACATGGGAATGACAGTTTCGGCCGATTGGCCGGGTGTGCCATTGCTCCGTTACCCAGGTGCAAAAAACCAATTAGCCGCATGGATTTTGGCGCATGTTCCCCAAGAACATGATGTTTTTATAGATGTCTGTGGGGGCAGTGGGGCGGTGCTTTTGAGCAAAACACGGTCACGCATGGAGATTTACAACGATAAAAGTGATGACCTCTGGAATTTGTTTCGGGTGATGCGAGACTTCCGCGACGAACTGATTGAGCGCATTCAATATACTCCCTGGTCGGTGCGGGAGTTCCAGTTGTGCCAGCAAGCGGTGGAGGATGAGGTGGAACGGGCGCGGCGGTTTTATTTTCGGTGTTGGGCCAGTATACGGCCGTTTGATAACTCGTTCTCGTTTCGCCGCCAGAAGTTTTTGAGCCGAGGGCGCACAGGGAATAAATCCCCTATGACCCCGGCCGCAGCCCAGTTTAGCCGCATAGACCATTTGTACTGGATAGCTGACAGGCTGCGGGGGGTTGTTTTGGAGAATATGGATGCGGTGCGGGTGATTGCCCTCTACGATTCACCCAGGGCATTTTTTTATGTAGACCCCCCGTATCCGCTTCGTGTGAGAGCCAAGAAGTGCCGTCCCACCTACACGGTGGAGATGATGGGGACGCTGGAGCATATCCGACTGGCAAAAGCGTTGTGGAATATCCAGGGCATGGCTGCTGTGAGTGGGTATGCTACCAATGAAAGCGGATGCGAGAACCGACTCTATCACTTGCTCTATGAGCGCAGAGGGTGGAAACGGGTAGACCAGGTGGCACGGATAGACGGTGGTGGGAGCCGGGTGGAATCGTTGTGGATTTCGCCCAAAACGGCCGATTTGTTGGAATTGGAA
>CAZPEJ010000680.1:0-3174 GCA_964585465.1 uncultured Ardenticatenaceae bacterium | reverse complement strand
GCAACGGAGTAGACAAGGAACGCGATTCGGAAATCGCGGCTACTGGGGTTTGAACCCCAGGCGAAAGCGGTCAAACGAGAATTGTTATGGGCTGCTGGACGGCCGTTTTTCCTTCTGTTATAATCCCATGCCTGAACGACTGAGCAGTAACAACACGGGGATGCCAGGTTTCGACGGGGAAGGCTGGCCCTGGACTGCAAGCCAAGCACGCTTTACAACTTGTAAAACTGGAAGCAAACATTAAGTGCCAATCGCACAACTGCTTATAACGCTCTCCCCATGGCTGCCTAATCGGCACTAGCGGAAAGTGTTATACCGACCTCAGGAATGGGGTCACATCCGCCCAAATCGTTTGTTGACCGATGCGGAGCGGGTGTCACTCTTAGTCAACATGCTCCAGTTCGACACCGATAGAACAGGATAAGCGACCCTTTTGGGGGTCATCGGCTCGCTGTTACTTGACCTTGCTGGTTGGGGCGCGTAACAGTTAAACCAAATAGACCAGATAAGCTTGTAGACGTTCAGCGGACGAATTTTTCGGACGCGGGTTCAATTCCCGCCATCTCCACACAAAAGCACTCCTCATGGGGTGCTTTTTGTTTGAAAATAGCTGAAAGCTGTCAGCTATCAGCTGTCAGCTATCAGCCAATAGCTGAAAGCTAATTACTACCCATGATACAAACGGCCGTTTCCCACTCTGAACCAACCACTGTCGAGAAGCTGCGGGGGTTGCCCTGGAGCATCGCGGGCAACTCTGCCAACGCGGTATTTGTGCATCTCACCTACTTTGGCTCGCTGTTTATCCTGTTTGTCAGCGAGTTGGGCATGAGCAAGTCACAAATTGGGCTGTTGCTCTCCTTCTTTTCCTTCTTCGGGTTAATGGCCCCCTTCATCGCTGCCAGAGTGGCCCGTTTTGGCTACAAACGCACCTTCATCACCTTTTACACCATTCGCAAATTTATCACCATGCTGCTTTTGCTCACCCCGGCCGTGTTGGCGGCGGGCGGGGCGTGGGCGGCGGGCGTGTATGTAACGGCCGTTACCGCTATCTTTGCTTTTTGCCGGGCCATTGCCGAAATTGGGGTGTATCCCTGGCTGCAAGAGTATGTTCCCAACTCGGTGCGGGGCAAATACTCCGCCAACAACAACCTTTTTTCTACCATTACCAGTTTTACGGCCGTTACCATCGCCGGTTATGTCATCGAGCAATACACCGGATTAGAGCGGTTTACCGTTCTAATTGGTACAGGCATTGCGGCCGGGTTACTGGCAGCCTGGATGTTTAACCACATCCCTGGCGGGGCACCCATCATCACCAGCGCAGAACAAGACCCGCCCGGTGGCAACCTGCGCGAACCCCTACGCGATCAAAGTTTCCGCCGTTATCTGGCAGGTTTTGCCGTCATTACCCTGGGAACCGTGCCAATGGCCTCCTTTTTGCCCTTGTTTATGCAGGAGCAGGTGGGGTTGAGTTCTGGCAGTGTCCTCTGGTTGCAAACGGGTTCGATGGTAGGGGGTCTCATCTCTGGTTATTTGTGGGGGTGGGCTTCCGACCGTTATGGCAGCAAACCGGTGATGGTGTGGGGCATTGTCCTGAAAACCCTTTTGCCCATTTGCTGGTTGCTCATGCCGCGCCATTCCCCGTTTAGTTTGCCCGTTGCTCTGGCGATTGCCGTTTTGCAAGGATCGGCCGATATGGGCTGGCTCATTGGTTCTGGGCGGCTGCTATTTGTGCGAGTGGTGCCCAGCGAGAAAAAATCAGATTACATGGCGGTGTATTACGCCTGGGCAGGTATTACTGGCGGCATCAGCCAGCTCATGGGCGGGCGGGCACTCGATTTGTTTCAAGGGTTAAGTGGACAGGTGGCTGGATTGACGCTCGATCCTTATGTGCCGCTGTTTTTGGCGGGGTTGATTGCGCCGTTGGTGAGTTTGTTGCTATTTCAGGCGGTGCGGGCTGATAGCCTGGTGGGGGCGTGGGAGTTTGCCGGGTTGTTTGTGCGCGGCAACCCGTTTCTGGCGATGGGTTCGATGATGCGTTACCACTGGGCCAGGGATGAACATACGGCCGTTCTGATTACCGAGAGCCTGGGGCGGTCTAAAAGCCTGTTGACGGTGGAGGAGTTGTTGGAAGCGTTGCAAGACCCCCGGTTTCATGTGCGTTTTGAGGCAATTACCGCCGTTTCTCGCATGAAACCAGACAAGCGGCTGTTGCAAGCCCTGGCGCGGGTGTTGGCCGGGCCAGAACCCGCCCTGGCGGTGATTGCAGCCTGGGCGTTGGGGCGGATGGGGGATGTGCGGGCGATTCGGCCGTTGCGGGCTGCTTTGCACTCCCATTACCGTTCCATTCAAGCCCACAGCAGCCGGGCGTTAGCAGCTTTGGCAGATACACCGATGATTCCTGTTTTGTTGCAGCGTTTGACCAGTGAACCCGATTATGGGTTGCGGGTGGCGTATGGGTCTGCGCTGGGGCAACTGCGGGCAGTAACGGCCGTTCCCCCTCTGTTGGCTTTGTTAGACGAGAGCGAAGACCCCACTACTCGCCTGGAACTGGCGTTGGCGTTGGGGCGTATTGTGGGGGATGAACACCATTTCATTCATTTGTGGCGGCAGATGCAAGGGGAGATGGGAACGGCCGTTTCGCAGGCGATTACAGCTTTGCAAAAGAAAAACGGCTACCCCGATATTACGCCGCTGCTGCAAACCTGTGCCGACACCTTTGCCAGAGGTCAACTCGCGCAAGGCAGCCAACAACTGGTGGCCCTGACTGCCTCCATTCTGCAACGCCGCGCCAGCCACCCCAACGGGCCGATTTTGCAGGCGTGTATGAACCATTTAAGCCGTCAGGGAATCGGCCGTTTGGAGTACCTCATTTTGCTGTTGCACACGTTGGGGGCGATGGGCGGAGAGGGGGATTGACCATGAATAGGATGAAGTATCAGCACGCCCCCGCCAGTCGCAGTTCCTTTGCATATGAGTCTGAACAGCCAGTTCTGGTGATTGAATCCCCTCTTAAATCTATTTGTGCATGAAGGTTACTTC
Source organism: uncultured Ardenticatenaceae bacterium (assembly GCA_964585465.1). Taxonomy (GTDB): domain Bacteria; phylum Chloroflexota; class Anaerolineae; order Promineifilales; family Promineifilaceae; genus CAZPEJ01. The sequence goes on along the minus strand of CAZPEJ010000680.1, from coordinate 132 downwards.
TGTAATAGCGTACTCAGCTGAGGAACACGGATTAAATAACCTACAAGAGATTGGAGATGGGAGATTGAATCAACTGTTAATCTCCCATCTCCAATCTCAGTTTTGTGAGTTGTTTAATTTTCATTCCTAAGC
>CAZPEJ010000679.1:0-3178 GCA_964585465.1 uncultured Ardenticatenaceae bacterium | reverse complement strand
GCCCCAATCGGCCGTTCTGCCACCGCACAAAACGCATATCCGTGTGAATGGCTGATGGAAAGCTCAAAACGGAAATTGGTGATCGGCAACTGGTAATTGATGGTTGGCGCACCGTCTGCATCATTATCAACGGTGAACTCATTCAGCGGAAAACACTCTCCACCCGTTTCACACACAACACCCTGCAACAACCGTTTGGCCGTCCACCGCCCCAGCAGCCAATCCCGCCGCCGTTTTTCCGTTTTTAAGGTCACAAACCTGGCTTGCTCCACCGCATTCAGCAATCCATCGGGGGGAATACCTTGTGCCAGATCAGGATGGGCATCCTGTGATTGAACAAGCCAGTAAAACATGGAAAAAATTGTGAATTGTGAATTGTGAACTATGAATTATGAATGCTGCTCATTCACAATTCACAATTCTCCATTCACAATTCATAATTGAACACTCCCCGGCAACTGCACCGTGCGGTAGTTCACCAGGTCAACATACACTGCGCCTGTTTCGTCTACCACCTGGGCGTTGAAGGATTCGCCGCCGTTGATGGCTTGCACCAGGGCGTAATAGGTTTTATCGGCGACGGGTTGGTGATAGGCTGATACTTGCCCCACAAAAGCAGGCAAAGCCATCACCCCTTTGCTCTTAATTTCCCATACCCCGGCCGTCTGGAAACACAACTCAATCAAACGGGGAGCCATGATAGAAGCAGCTTCGGCCGGGTGGGTGTTGGGAGGTAAATTGGCGGTCATTTGCCCAACGGCCGTTCCCCCCTCCACCACCGCCCCTGCCATCACCTGGTAGGCCGGGCCATGAAAGTACACCTTGTAAATGGCTTCTGGGCCAATCGGCCATGTTGCTGGTAATACCACACCCTCTTGTTTCGGTGCGTCTGCCTGCGTCTGGCTCAACCGCACATCGGCCGAAAAATGCACATTCTCCTGCACCGATTGATCGGGCCGCACCAGCCGCGAGCGTAACTCGCCATGCGCCAACAGTTCCCCATTGCCCACTGGCTGCACCATCATCGTCAGGTACAACGTTTGCGGCTGCATCTTGAAAAACTTAAACGCCCGGTGGAACTGTTCATTTTCAACGGCCGTTACCACATACCCCGGAGCCATCACCGTCGCCAGTTGGGCAAAAGTTTCTGTCCCCATCACCCCTGGCAACAACGGCACCCCGTCCATGGCATGGTCATAGAGGAACGGCTGCTCTTTCGGGTCAAGCGTGGTTTCCACCTCCAACCCGCCATACAGTTTGGCCGCTTTCACCTGCCCCACCATCACAAAGGGGGGTGTTTGCCCCATGCCGCGTGAAGACACATCCAGCCCGCCTGTTTCATCAAACTCCTGCACCATCACCCCCAGCTTGCCCGCCACCACAATCTCCTGGCCGGGGCTGTAGAGCAGTTCGCGCCGCACCGTTGGCACACCCACCTCTGGTCGCAACATATCAATGCCTGCCATCTCCATAATCTTGGGGATGGAGCCGCGTGTTGCCATGCCAATTTGCCCCCAGGCCGTCCAATCTATCACGATGCCGCGTGTCTCTGGTCGCCACTGCTTCAAGCTGCTAGTCAGCTTACACAGCAAATCGTTGGCCGCGCTGTAATCCGTCTGGCCGTTGTTGCCAAATCGCCCGGCCACCGAACTAAACGCCACCGTTGCCCCAATCGGCATCCCTTTGGCGGCGTGCAGCAGGTTAAAGAAACCGTCCGCCTTCACATCAAACACCAGGTTGAACTGGTCTGGGTCTTTATCAGCCAATGATCGGCTGATTTCCAGCCCGGCGGCGTGAACCAGCACATCAATTCGGCCGTTTTTCTGGCGAATATCGGTGATGATGGCAGAAACGGCCGTTTCATCCCGCAAATCCGCGCTGTAGTAATGGGCCGTGCCACCTGCCGCCTGCACTGTTTCAATCGCCCGCAAAGCCGCTTCGGCCCGTTCCACCGCCATGATCTTTTTGTCAATAGCGGCCGGTTTGGGTTTTTCGCCTGCGGCTTTGGCCTCTTGAATGAGTTGTTGTTTTAAGCTGTCCTTGTCCTGACGGAACAGGGCAATGTGGGCATCGTGTGGGTCGGGGGCAGCCACCAGATCGAGCAGGTAAAACACACCCCCACTAGCCGCCGCTAAATCTTCCACAATGGCACTGGTAATGCCCCCCGCCGCGCCGGTAACAACAAAAATAGAGTCTTTGTTCAAGGTCAAAGTGGGGGCGGTTTCCAGGTCAATGGGTTGTTCGGTGAGGGTGATGCTGTATCGGCCGTTTTCCCAATACCCTACCTCTACCACCCCTGGATCGCTCAAGGTCTCAGCAATCAAGGTTTTGGCAATGTTATCCGGGTCGGTTGCCGCAAAATCTACGGCTTTCACCAGGGGATTCGGCCGTTCTCGTTTGAACGCCTTAGTGAAACCTGTCACCCCCCCGCCAAGTGGGGCCGTCGCCCCGTCTGGGCCGTAGCCGTGCAACCCACCCAGCCGTGTGGCCGAAACCAGGAAGTTGTTGGGCAGGGTCATCACGCTATACAACGTTCGCATCACAAAGTACAAATCTTTCACCCGCAACCGGTTCGCCTCTTGCCACTGCGCCAGGTTCATCTCGTCCAGGGTTGGTTCTACATCCAGGGCTGGCAACCAGTACACCCCTTGCACAAACCCACCAACCATCCAGTTGCGTACCTCTAATTCCAGCATATCACTCATGGGGGACTCTTCCAGCAGCAACGTTGCCACCCCCATCGCCTGCAACTGTGCCTCCAACACCTGCGCCACCCCGCCCTTATCCGGCATGATCACCACCCGGCTTTGTTTATCCAACGTTACCCCGGTAGGTTTACAGAGATTGAGAAACGGCCGTAACGTCGGCGTAGGCACCCGGCGCGGCACGTCATTAGAAGTACTCAGTACCCAGTGATCAGTACTTAGTGGATGATCTTCCAACTGAGTACTGGGCACTGAATCCTGAGTACTGTTCACTGTCAACTGTTCACTGTTCACTGAAAACTGAACACTACTCTCCTCCACAAACTCCCCCACCCGCCTCAACGTCGGGTAATCACGCAGCTTCAAATCATCGCGGCGCGGGATGTCAAACGCCTTGCGGATGGCAGCAAACGTTTCCGCCTGTTTCACCGTATCAATGCCCAAATCCGCCTCCATATCCAAATCCGGCTCCA
>CAZPEJ010000678.1:0-3182 GCA_964585465.1 uncultured Ardenticatenaceae bacterium | reverse complement strand
GGGGTGGGAAGGGGGGCACTATCAAAGACGTACAGGTCAAAGGATTCGGCGGTTAAATCACTGCCTGGAGCTGTTTTGAAGGATTCAATGCCGGGTAGTACGCCGTAAATCCGTTCCAGAAACAGATTTCCCTCTGTCACCAACAACACCCGATTGCTGACCCCGCCTTCGTGAACCGCCCATGCCTGGTTATCGAGGGGCAGGAAATCTTCATTTTCGGGGGAAAGCGTGGCCTGAATAACGGCCGTTTCTGGTGGCAGTTCCCAGGTGACATGGGTGCTGTTGCCAGCCGGAATGGTGATCCGGCGCGAATCAAACAACACCCCATCTAACGTAAGGCTTAACAAGGTTTCCCGTTCAAGCTGGCCTTCATTGCTCACACTGGCGAACAGTTGAATGCCCGTTTCGGTGGCGCGGGTTGCCAGGGCTGAAATTGCCAGGTTTTCTGCGCTGCTGCCAATGGGCAGGTAAATCACCTCGGCAGGCAGGGTGGGCAACCCATCCGGCAAACCGCCATCGGAAATAATCAAAATGCGGGCATTTTGAAACCCTTGTGCCGCCCCGGCTGCCAGGGCAAAGGCGGCCTGCCAGTTGGCTTCGGAGGTATCGGGTTGGGCGGTTGCCAGGGCTTCTCGCAACAGGGTGCGGTCATTGGTGGCGGCGGCCAAAACCACCGGGGATCGCCCCACCTGGATGAGGGTCATTTGGCTGTTGCCGCTCAGGTCGCCAATGAGTTGTTCGACTTCGGTTTTGGCGGCGGTGAAACGGTTTGGCTCTATGTCGGTGGCTTGCATGGAGGCTGAAGCATCTAACAAAATGACGACGCTGCCACTGACAACGGCCGCTACGGGCAAAAAGGGGCGTGCCAGGGCCAAAACCAGGGCGGCCAGGATGAGCAACTGCAAAATGAGGAGTAAATTCCGGCGTAGTTTTTGCCAGGGGGCATTGGCTTCCCGGTCGCGTAATAGCTTTTGCCAGAGCAGGGTGCTGCTAACCATCACTTCCTGCCGCCGTAGTCGTAGCATGTAAAGCAATATGATTGGAATTGCCAGCAGGCCCAAGAGCAGGGATAGCGGGCTTAAAAGGGAAACCATGGGCAGGATTATAACACGGGGTCAGGAACTGGCACTGCTGTAATGGCGCACGGCGTATTGCCAGAAAAGGACACAAAGGGTGAAGAGAACGGCCGTTACCCCCACCGAGTACACCACAAACAGGCCACTCATACGCCCAATTAATACCGAGGCGGGTACGGTGGTGATAAAGGCAATCGGCACCACAAAGGTCAAAACAATCCGTACCCAGTTGGGGAAAATGGTAACGGGGAATCGCCCGGCTTCATAAAAGGTAAACAGAAGTTCCATCACGTTTTCCAACTGCACAAACCAAAAGGCGGTGGTAACGAGTAACATAATGATGGCATACATGAGCAAAGCGGCACACAGGCACAACACCGGAAAAACCAGCAGAGCAAACAAAGACGGCCGTTCCCCCAACTGAATCAACCCATACCACACCAGCCCACTGCCCAACACCATGTCCACACTACGCCAGATGTTGATGCGGCGCAAAGAGGCGTGAAACTGGGAGTTGAGGGGTTTGGTGAGAATAAAGTCCATGGTTCCCACCCGGATATGCTCCATTAAATCCTGCACGTTGGGCAACAAAAAGGTGTCTACCATTCCCAGGAATATCATGAACAGCCCCAAAACAATCATCAGTTCTGGGAATCGCCAGCCGCGAATTTCGTCGGTGTGCAGGAAAAAAACCCACACCCCGGCCACCGACCAACCCGCTGAAAGCAAACTGAGCAGGATGTTGGTGATGAAGTTCGCCCGATACTCCAGGTCGGTGAGAATGGCGGCTTTGTAGAAGATGAGGAGAAGTTGCAGGTAACGTTTCATGGGGGTGTATTGTGTCTTGGTCTCTCCACACGCCACTGATTACTGTGTACTGATTACTGATCACTGATCACTGGGTACTGATTACTGGGTACTAATCCTAGGCCCCTACCGCGCTATACTGCCTGAGGCCACGCTGCCACAAAAAGCTGTAGAGCAAAAATAACAAGAAGGCCCAAGTGTATTGGATGAGGAAGGCTTGCCCAATTTCTGCCAGGGAGAGCCGCCCTAACAGGATTTCGACGGGTAAGGAGAGCATGTAGCGGAAAGGGAGGTAGAGGAGGGCGGTGGAAACGGCCGTTGGGAATAAATCAATGGGCACAATGTAACCTGAAAAGAACATCCGAACATAAAACCACGCCTCGGCTAACGAAACCGCCTGGGTAATCCAAAAAGCCATTGCCCCAATCACCATTTGGGCAAAAAACTCAATCAGAGTAGCCCCCAAAATAGCCAGCAGAATAAAAAACAGGTTGGCAAACGAAAGTTCATATTGCGCCCCCATCAACCAGGCTGCCAGCGCAATGGGAGGGCCAACCAGAATGACCTGTAACGGCCGATGTGCCAAAATACGGGTAAAGTAATGGTGTACCGGGTCTAGCGGCTTCAACAGTTGCGGCGAAAGCTCTCCCTTACGAATTTGTATATCCAAGTCCCAGATAATCCACACCCCTACCATGCGGCGCATAAACACCACCGCCAAAAAGTAACTAATAAAATCGGTGGGGCTGTATCCCCCAACTGGGCCGCCTTCTTCGTCCGCAATCGTCAACCACACCAACAGCATCACCAAAGGCAGCACACTGGACAAAATCCAGATGATCATCTGCCCGCGATACTCCAACGCCCTGGCCCAGGCCGCCCGCAGCAGAGTTGGGTACACTTTTATCCAACGCCAGTTCATAGGTATTTGCCGTTACTCCCACTCAATAACCACTTCTTGTCCCTTGATAAACTGAACAGAAAACCGATCCAACGCCTCAAAACGGCCGAAAATAACCGGAACTGCTAATGATCGGACAATAGCTATCGGCATTTCAAATCGCCTATCACCCATACGTACAGAAATACGGTGAACAAATGCCTCCAAAGAGCCACTATCGCGGGCCATACCACCACTTAAACGAATCGGAAACCCTGTTTCAACAACAGGCACTAAAGCCTGCCCAAGATGGAGCGGTGCGATAGATACATCGGCACCAGTATCCACCAATACTTCACTCATTTTTAACCATTGCCCAAATGGAGATGCGTAAAAATCCACTTCAATAAAAGGGTAAG